>NZ_JBPBFH010000062.1:0-1954 GCF_050896295.1 Neisseria sp. SLRRB23 | reverse complement strand
ATGAAAATCCTGCTCCTCCTCATCCCCCTCGTCCTCACCGCCTGCGGCACACTGACCGGCATACCCGCCCACGGCGGCGGCAAACGCTTTGCCGTCGAACAGGAACTCGTCGCCGCATCGTCCCGCGCCGCCGTCAAAGAAATGGATTTGTCCGCCCTGAAAGGACGCAAAGCCGCCCTTTACGTCTCCGTTATGGGCGACCAAGGTTCGGGCAACATAAGCGGCGGACGCTACTCTATCGACGCACTGATACGCGGCGGCTACCACAACAACCCCGAAAGGGCCACCCAATACAGCTACCCCGCCTACGACACTACCGCCACCACCAAATCCGACGCGCTCTCCAGCGTTACCACTTCCACATCGCTCTTAAACGCCCCCGCCGCCGCCCTGACGAAAAACAGCGGACGCAAAGGCGAACGCTCCGCCGGACTGTCCGTCAACGGCACGGGCGACTACCGCAACGAAACCCTGCTCGCCAATCCCCGCGACGTTTCCTTCCTGACTAACCTCATTCAAACCGTCTTCTACCTGCGCGGCATCGAGGTCGTACCGCCCGAATACGCCGACACCGACGTATTCGTAACCGTCGACGTATTCGGCACCGTCCGCAGCCGTACCGAACTACACCTCTACAACGCCGAAACCCTTAAAGCCCAAACCAAGCTCGAATATTTCGCCGTCGACCGCGACAGCCGGAAACTGCTGATTGCCCCTAAAACCGCCGCCTACGAATCCCAATACCAAGAACAATACGCCCTTTGGACCGGCCCTTACAAAGTCAGCAAAACCGTCAAAGCCTCAGACCGCCTGATGGTCGATTTCTCCGACATCACCCCCTACGGCGACACAACCGCCCAAAACCGTCCCGACTTCAAACAAAACAACGGTAAAAACCCCGATGTCGGCAACGAAGTCATCCGCCGCCGCAAAGGAGGATAAACCGTGAAACCGCTACGAAGACTAACAAACCTCCTTGCCGCCTGCGCCGTAGCGGCGGCCGCACTCATACAGCCCGTCCTCGCCGCAGAATTGGCGCAAGACCCGTTCATTACCGATAACGCCCAACGGCAGCACTACGAACCCGGCGGCAAATACCATCTCTTCGGCGACCCGCGCGGCAGCGTCTCCGACCGCACCGGTCAAATCAACGTCATCCAAGACTATACCCACCAGATGGGCAACCTGCTCATCCAACAGGCAAATATCAACGGCACAATCGGCTACCACACCCGCTTTTCAGGACACGGACACGAAGAACACGCCCCCTTCGACAACCACGCCGCCGACAGCGCAAGCAAAGAACAAGGCAACGTTGACGAAGGCTTTACCGTATACCGGCTCAACTGGGAAGGACACGAACATCATCCCGCCGATGCCTACGACGGCCCGAAGGGCGGCAATTACCCCAAACCTACGGGCGCACGCGACGAATACACCTATCACGTCAACGGCACAGCCCGCAGTATCAAACTCAATCCGACCGACACCCGCGACGTCAGACAACGCATATCCGACAACTACAACAACCTCGGCAGCAATTTCTCCGACCGCGCCGATGAAGCCAACAAAAAAATGTTCGAGCACAATGCCAAGCTCGACCGCTGGGGCAACAGCATGGAGTTTATCAACGGCATTGCCGCCGGAGCACTCAACCCCTTTATCAGCGCGGGCGAAGCCTTGGGCATAGGCGACATACTGTACGGAACAGGCTATGCCATAGACAAAGCCACGATGCGCAACATCGCTCCCTTGCCCACCGAGGGCAAATTTGCCGCCATCGGCGGCTTGGGCAGCGTGGCGGGCTTTGAAAAAAATACGCGCGAAGCCGTTGACCGGTGGATACAGGAAAATCCCAATGCCGCCGAAACCGTCGAAGCCCTGGCCAACATCCTGCCGTTTGCCAAAGCTGAGAAGTTGGCGAAACTGGGGAAGGCGGCAAAACTAGGAAGGG
>NZ_JBPBFH010000061.1:0-2714 GCF_050896295.1 Neisseria sp. SLRRB23 | reverse complement strand
TGAGCCTGCAATTCCGAAAACCGTCGATTGCTGGCTGCAATATCAAACTTGTACCAAACCCAGTTAGCGATTGATTTGGAGATACATTTCACTTCTTTTTCCCACATCGGGACAGGGAAATCCCCATTTACCCGCATACACTGGTAATGCACTTCTTTCAGCCAGCCTTGCACCGTGTAGCCCTGCTGTTTGAACGCCAACACGTTTTTGTGCGCCCAACGGCTCACAAGGTTAAACACCGTGCAATTTCTGCTTAATCCGACCGCTTCCACGTTAGAGCGACCGATATAGGGCTTAAACTTGTCTAAATCCACGAAATCCGCAAGATACTCCAAATCGTAGCCCCTGATTGCGTCAGGAACGCCGCGCAGCGTCAGCCAATGCGGATGTTCGGGATTTTTCGTAATCAGCGATACAAAGCCCACATCACCGCGCAATTTCGCCTTATATGCTGCTTCAAGTGCAGCAAGATAGCGCAGGGCTTTTTGTCTCCCACCGTATTCCGCCGTCAGCACAGGCGCGGAAAGCGCATAGGCAAGGTGTGCGCCGCCGTTTTCCCTGTTGATTGCCGCCCAAGCAGGCATAGGCAGATTATTGTCTTCCCAAGCCAACCCCGCCCCTTCGTAATCCAAGTCAAAGAGCATAAACACACGCAGATGCGGCGGATTGACTTGGATGTAGCGGCGTTTGATGGCGGCAGCGTAAGAGCGCACCAGCATAGGCGCTTCTTTGAAATCTTTGCAGTATGGCTTGTGTGGGATACGTTCTTGCAAGAAGAGGTCGGGTTGGGTGTATAATTGGCTCATGTTGTATCTCGAAACCCCCGTGCAGATTGGCGTTTGGCGGGGGTTTTGCTTTGTCTAAGATTTGCAGATTGTATGCTTGTTTTTAAGATGATACAACTATGTCAAAATAACCATAATCAGATAACAGCCCGATAGGGGTTCTTATTTCAAAATTTTCCAATCCGCAATTTAGCGAAGCCAGCAGGCGAAGCGGTAAAGCTTGGAGCGCAGCAGCGCGACCTAAGCCGGCCAGCAGGGCGGCGTTTTGGGGGAAACATGAAACCAGTTCCGACAGGGCGGCGTGCGTGTTCTTCCCTGAGTTCTTCATGGAGTATCGGCGAAATGCCGTGATGAAATGCCGTTTTTTTGAGCAGAAAGCAGTCAAAAACAGGGGTATTTTGCCCTTTTGACAGGTTCGAGTGCCGCCGAAAAGCGAACAAAGCAACTCATCATCCGAGTCAGCCCGACCGAGTTTGAGACTTTGACCCGACAGAAGACCCATCCGAATTTAGCCCGCTACATTCGGGAGCGGGTTTTGGAAGATGGCAAAGCATCCGACAAAAAAACCGTCAAATTCCAATTCCCGCCCGAAGTCGTGCGCGTCCTTGCAGGCATGGGTAACAACCTGAACCAAATAGCCAAGGCCCTGAACACCGCCGCAAAGGTCGGCACGTTGGGCAATGTGGAAGCACTCAAGGCGACGACCGAGCTGGCAGCGTTGGAACGTTCCTTAAATTCCCTACGGGATTTTTTAGCCAAAGAAAAGAACGGATGGCAGTCCCAATGATTGTGCAGTTTTTCAATAGGGGGAAAGGCGGCGGGAGTGGTCCGATAGACTATCTTCTAGGCAAAGACCGCGACCGAGAAGAAGCCAGATTATTACGCGGCGACCCCGAAGAAACCGCCGCCCTGATAAACAGCAGCGATTACGCCAAGAAATACACCGCCGGCTGCCTGAGCTTTGAAGAAAGCAACATCCCCGCCGAACAGAAACACGCCCTGATGGACAGCTTCGAAGAGTGTATTTTTGCAGGCTTGGACAAAGACCAATACAACTGCCTATGGGTAGAACACCGAGACAAAGGGCGTTTGGAACTCAACTTCGTGATACCGAACATCGAGCTTTTGAGCGGAAAGCGGTTACAGCCCTACTACTACGCCGCCGACAGAGGAAGAGTGGACGCATGGCGCACCATGCAGAACCTGACGCACGGATACAGCGACCCAGACGACCCCGCCAAACGGCAGAGCATGACCCAAGCCAAAGACCTGCCGAGAAACACGCAGGAAGCCGCACAGAGCATCACAGAGCATCACAGACGGCTTAGAAGCCCTAGCCCTATCAGGCAAGCTAAAAAGCCGCGCAGACGTGCTGGAAACGCTGGAAAAGGTAGGTTTTGAAATATCACGAGCGACCATCAGCAGCATCAGCATCAAGAACCCGGACCCAAAAGGGCGCAACATCCGACTGAAAGGCGCACTGTATGAGCAAGATTTCCGATTTGGCGAAGACCTTCGAGCAGACATCACGCACCGAAGCCGCCAGCATAGAGCAACAAACGAAAGCAGACTTAGAGACGTTACGGAAAAATATCAACGAGGCATTGAAGCAAAGCGAGCAGAAAATAACCGCCGATATAAACGCCCGGCAGTTACGCATGAGCAAGGCAGTATTCAAGCCCTATCTGTGGAGCTTGCTAGGTATATCGGCGGCAGGGTTGATAGTCATAGCAGGGCTGTTCATAGCGATATGGAGCGTCAAGAACGAGCTGGACGACTTGAAACAGCAGAGAGCCGAAGCAGAGCGCACCCTAGACCTGTTGGAAACCAAGACCAAAGGTTTGACACTGGAAAATTGCCCAGTCGAGAACAGCAAAGCAACGCGGGTATGCGTAGCGACCGAGAAGCGAATGATGAAAGCCTTAACGC
>NZ_JBPBFH010000060.1:0-3028 GCF_050896295.1 Neisseria sp. SLRRB23 | reverse complement strand
GCCGCCGCCATTGTCGAAGGCGTTCATGATGTAGGTGGCGACGGCGGCAATATCGGTATCGCTGATGGCGGTTGCTGGCATAAAACCGTTGTAGGTTTTGTACGGCAAGGCGAGGCAACGCTGTACTGGTTTAAATTTAATCCACTATACTTCAATCCAAACACGGGGCGAATATAAAAAAATGCCGTCTGAAAGCCTTTCAGACGGCATTTTTCAAGTAGGATATCAGGCGCGTTTGCGGAATTCGCCGGTACGGGTATCGATTTCGACTTTGTCGCCGTTTTCGATGTATAAGGCATAAAAACGGCGGGACAGTATCAAAACCGTCCCGCCATTTTTTCGCTTCCTGCCTGTTGTAGCTGCCTTTGCCTTTTCTTTTCCGTTCCACCTTGTGCCGGAACAAATCGGATTTCACTAAGGCTTTTAAAGCATTGTCGCGTATTTTGCCTTTATTGTGCTGCACTTTGCCGCCCATATTCAGTCCTTTTGTTTAAGAAGCCGCAGATTATAAGGCAAAAACAGTTTTCTGCCAAAATCTCACATTTATCATTCTACTATGTCCCAATATTTCACCCTCTTCCGGATTGAACCCGCTTTCGATATCGACACCGAAAACTTGGAACAAACCTACCGCGCCTTGGCCGCCCGTTTCCATCCCGACAAATTTGCTTCCGCTTCCGCCTTTGAGCAAAAGCAGGCAGTAATGATGTCTTCCACCATCAACGATGCCTACCGCACCTTGAGAAATCCCATCGACCGCGCCGCATATCTGCTGAAGACATTGGGGATAGACGCCGACGCGCCGGAACACACCTCTTTCGCTCCCGACTTCCTCATGCAGCAAATGGAATGGCGCGAAACGCTGATGGAGGCACGGGCAGAAAGCGACCTGAAAACCCTGGAAAATCTGAATGACGAAATCCGTGCCGAACAAGAAAAACTGTTCTGCGACCTGAAACAGTCATTCGCGTACCAAGACTACGACACCGCCGCACAACAAGTCCGCCAAGGCAGGTTTCTCGACAAACTCCGCAACGAAATCTCCTCCGCATTATAATCCGCACCGCGTTTCAGACGGCATACCCGCTTCATACGCCATGCCGTCTGAACATACCGGCTACCTGTCCACAACAGACAAAAGCCATGGAGGAACATCCAAAAAATAACATTTGTTGCGGGAAACAATACTGAATCTCCGCCCATGCTCGCCCAATGCCCGAAGCAAAACCTTCGTAATTTTAGAGCGTTCCTCAAGAAAGCGGTTCCAGAAGAAAATATACTGGGGCTTTACGGGATCCTCCTCCAACCACTTCCTCAGACTGACATCGTCCGACACCCTGTCACGCCGGCCCGCATAGTCCGCCCATACCATTTCAGCAAATTCGTACTGACTGCCGCAGTCTATCTTCCTTCCCTCCAAACACAGACGGGCCATAACCAGGTAAATCAAGAACTGGCGGGGCGATAGTCCATCCAAAATACCTCCAAAACAAATTTGTGAAAGCACCCCCATCTTTCAGACGGCATACCTGCAACCCGAAACACAGTTTTACGTTGAAATATGCTAAAATAAGCCACTATTTTTGCCAGCACGAAATATTAAAACCATGACCGACGCAACCATCCGCAACGACCACAAATTCGCCCTCGAAACCCTGCCGGTAAGCCTTGAAGACGAAATGCGCAAAAGCTATCTCGACTACGCCATGAGCGTCATTGTCGGGCGCGCGCTGCCGGACGTTCGCGACGGTCTCAAACCGGTACACCGCCGCGTGCTGTATGCCATGCACGAACTGAAAAACAACTGGAATTCTGCCTACAAAAAATCGGCGCGTATTGTCGGCGACGTCATCGGTAAATACCACCCCCACGGCGATACTGCCGTATATGACACCATCGTCCGTATGGCACAAGATTTCGCCATGCGTTACGTCTTGGTCGACGGTCAAGGCAACTTCGGCTCCATAGACGGGCTTGCTGCCGCAGCCATGCGCTATACCGAAATCCGCATGGCGAAAATCTCACATGAAATGCTGGCAGACATTGAGGAAGAAACCGTTAATTTCGGCCCGAACTACGACGGTAGCGAACACGAGCCGCTTGTACTGCCGACCCGTTTCCCCACACTGCTCGTCAACGGCTCGTCCGGCATCGCCGTCGGCATGGCGACCAATATCCCGCCGCACAACCTTTCCGATACCATCAATGCCTGCCTGCGCCTGCTCGATGCTCCCGAAACCGAAATCGACGAACTGATCGACATTATCCAAGCCCCCGACTTCCCGACCGGGGCAACCATATACGGCTTAAGCGGAGTGCGCGAAGGCTATAAAACAGGCCGCGGCCGCGTCGTCATCCGCGCCAAGACCCACACAGAACCTATCGGCAAAAATGGGGAACGCGAAGCCATCGTTATCGACGAAATCCCCTATCAGGTCAACAAAGCCAAACTGGTCGAGAAAATCGGCGAGCTGGTCCGAGAAAAAACACTGGAAGGCATTTCCGAGCTCCGCGACGAATCCGACAAATCCGGCATGCGCGTCGTTATCGAGCTGAAACGCAACGAAAATGCCGAAGTCGTCTTAAACCAACTCTACAAACTGACTCCGCTGCAAGACAGTTTCGGCATCAATATGGTAGTTTTGGTCGACGGACAACCGCGCCTGTTGAACCTGAAACAGATTCTCTCCGAATTCCTGCGCCACCGCCGCGAAGTCGTTACCCGACGTACGCTTTTCCGGCTGAAGAAGGCTCGCCATGAAGGGCATATTGCCGAAGGCAAAGCCGTCGCACTGTCCAATATCGATGAAATCATCAAGCTCATCAAAGAATCTCCCAACGCAGCTGAGGCCAAAGAAAAACTGCTTGCGCGCCCTTGGCGCAGCAGCCTCGTTGAAGAAATGCTGACGCGTTCCGGTCTGGATTTGGAAATGATGCGTCCGGAAGGATTGGCTGCAAACATCGGCTTGAAAGAGCAAGGTTATTACCTGAGCGAGATTCAGGCAGATGCTATTTTACGCATGAGCCT
>NZ_JBPBFH010000005.1:0-74316 GCF_050896295.1 Neisseria sp. SLRRB23 | reverse complement strand
AATGGGTGCCGATGTTAAACTGGAAGATAAGGTTAAACTTTGGGCTTCATTCGCTACGCAATCAGGCAAACATCGTGACAAAAATAAACAAGGTCAAATGGGCTTGAAATTTGAGTTTTAATCATTCAAGCTGAAAACCCGAGTAAATCGTCACAATCTTGTAATCTAAGCGGTGAAATTCACCGCTTTTTTTTAAACGCTTTCCATTCCTCCTTATCTGTCCCGACAAACGTCCCTGCCTGACTGCATTTAAAATTTCTTGAAAATACGGTTGCCGTTTTTCGTTGCCCAGTGCATCGTGCCAAGTGTCCATATCTGCCCTATCCTTTCAAATTCGGCTATACTGCTGATATCGCGTATTTTGTCAAACGAAGCCCTTTGCGGGGAAATATATGACTGCCGCTGTTGCCATCTTAATCATCGAATTATTGACGGGAACGGTTTATCTTCTGGTTATCAGCGCGGCTTTGGCGGGAAGAAAGGTAACCTTCTTATCATCGTAAACCCTTAACACTCGGAGGAATTATGGAATTTTTCATTATCTTGTTGGCAGCCGTTGCCGTTTTCGGCTTCAAATCCTTTGTTGTCATCCCACAGCAGGAAGTCCACGTTGTCGAAAGGCTCGGGCGTTTCCATCGCGCCCTAACGGCCGGTTTGAATATTTTGATTCCCTTTATCGACCGCGTCGCCTACCGTCATTCGCTGAAAGAAATTCCCTTGGATGTACCCAGCCAGGTCTGCATCACGCGCGACAATACGCAGCTGACTGTTGACGGTATCATCTATTTTCAAGTAACCGATCCCAAACTTGCCTCATACGGTTCGAGCAACTACATTATGGCGATTACCCAGCTTGCCCAAACGACGCTGCGTTCCGTTATCGGACGTATGGAGTTGGACAAAACGTTTGAAGAACGCGACGAAATCAACAGCACCGTCGTTTCCGCCCTCGATGAGGCAGCCGGGGCCTGGGGTGTGAAAGTCCTCCGTTACGAAATCAAGGATTTGGTTCCGCCGCAAGAAATCCTCCGCGCAATGCAGGCGCAAATTACTGCCGAACGCGAAAAACGCGCCCGTATCGCCGAATCCGAAGGCCGTAAAATCGAACAAATCAACCTTGCCAGCGGTCAGCGCGAAGCCGAAATCCAACAATCCGAAGGCGAGGCACAGGCTGCGGTCAATGCATCAAATGCCGAGAAAATCGCCCGCATCAACCGCGCCAAAGGCGAAGCGGAATCCCTGCGCCTTGTTGCCGAAGCCAATGCCGAAGCCATCCGTCAAATTGCCGCCGCCCTTCAAACCCAAGGCGGGGCGGATGCGGTCAATCTGAAGATTGCGGAACAATACGTCGCTGCGTTCAACAATCTTGCCAAAGAAAGCAATACGCTGATTATGCCCGCCAATGTTGCCGACATTGGTAGCCTGATTTCGGCTGGGATGAAAATCCTCGACAAGGGTAAAACTTCCCAATAAATATCCCAATCAGTAGATATGAAAAATGCCGTCTGAACCTTACGGGAAAGGTTCAGACGGCATTTTTATCTAAATCCAAACTCAAAAATATATTTATCTCCATACCCTTATTTGATAACGAACGCGGACTGCAGGTGTCCATACTGCATTTTCGGATAAAACAAAATATCCCCTTTGGAAACTTTATACTTCGTCAATGCCTTACCTGTGCAGATAAAAACTGCTGGCAAAATATTTCTGCACACCCTCACGCAGCAATACCAATGTTACGGCAGCCAAAGGCAATCCTGCCAACATTCCGACAAAGCCCATCAGTTGTCCGAATGCCATCAGGGAAAAGATAACCCAAAACGGCGACAGGCCGATACGGTCTCCCACGATTTTTGGCGTAATGAAAAAACTTTCGAGAAACTGTCCGGCGGCAAAAACCGCCCAGACAGCTAAGATGCCGTTCCACGAAGCAAATTGGAGCAAGGCGGCAACGGTGGCAAGCAGTAATCCCGTAAACGCACCGAGATAAGGGACAAATACCAAAATACCGGCAAGCATACCGATGGCAAACCCCGAATCCAGCCCGACCAGCATCAATCCCAAACCGTAAACCAAGCCCATAATCAGCATTACCAGAAGCTGACCGCGTAAGAATTCGCCCAATACCTCGTTCAAATTGCCTGTAATACGGGTATAAGTATCGGCAAAACGCCTAGGAACCAGTTTACTTATGCCGCATGACCACCGCTGCCAATCCAGCAGAAAATAGTAAAGCAGCAACGGCAGCAGCATCAGATTGCCAATACTGCTGACGATATTGCTGCTCTGCCTCATCAAAACGGGAAACCACGCCTTAAGCGCGTTGCTCAACTCGCCCGTATGCGCCTGAAGCCACGCAATAATAGATGCCTGATCGATTTCCACATAATTGCCCACAGTGTCTTTCAACAGCGGCAACAGCGTATTTTGCATAAAACCTGCAAGTTGGGGCAAACGGGATACCATGCTGTTGAACTGTCCGACCAGCATAGGGACAATAATCAAAAGCAGCGCGGCAAGCAGCAGCAAGGCAAAAATCATTACAGTCATTGAAGCAACGGCACGGTTGAAACCTTTTTTCTGTAACCATTCAACCAAAGGATCCAACACATACGCCAACACTGCCGCAACTGCAAAGGGAGCCAGTGTGTCGCCAAGTGCGAAAGCCAGCCATATCAAGACCGTAAGGAACACCCCCGCACCAACCCAGGGTTTGATACTCTGCTTTTTTTTCTGATACATAACAACCCGTCCGGAAACCATTTTCATCATTATTATAGCAGAATGGGTTATATCGCAGATAAAGCCCGTGCCGTTCCGATAGCCTGTTATCGCGGTTTGGGCTAAAATACCGCATATCTGATGCCGTCTGAAAGGCAAACCCGCTTTCAGACGGCATACCGTACACGATAAGGCAGCACATCATGACCGAACAAGAAAACAAAACATCTCTCATTGAATTTCCCTGCACCTTCCCATTAAAAGTAATGGGGGCGGTTCATCCCGAGTTCGAGCAAGCGGTTTTAGAAACCGTCCGCCTTCACGCCCCTGACACGCAGGCTCACCACATCACCACGCGTCCGAGCAGCAAAGGCAACTATACCGGTGCCACCGTACAAGTAAAGGTTGAAAACCAAGAACAATTGGACAACATCTACCGCGCGCTGACTTCGCACGAACTGGTCAAAGTGGTACTTTGAGATGAGAATCATACATAAAGGTTTGGTTGAATATCTGCCGACTTTTGAGGCAATGAAAACCTTTAATGCCGGACGTAATGCCGACACCGAAGACGAACTCTGGGTTGTCGAACACCCGCCCGTCTTTACGCAAGGACTGGCGGGAAAACCCGAGCACCTGCTGATTAGGGACGACATCCCCGTTATCCAGATTGACCGGGGCGGGCAGATTACCTATCACGGGCCCGGGCAATTGGTCGTTTATACGATGATTGATTTCAAACGGCGCAAAACCAGTGTTAGAAACATCGTTTCCGCGCTTGAAAACAGCATTATCGCCACATTGGCGGAATACGGCATCGAAGCGGCAGCTGATCCGAAACGCCCCGGCGTTTATGTCGGAGAACGCAAAATCGCCTCGCTGGGGCTGCGTATCAAAGGAGGTTCCGTCTATCACGGCCTTGCGCTCAACGTCAATATGGACCTCTCGCCGTTTACCCATATCAACCCCTGCGGTTATGCCGGTATGGAAATGACGCAAATCGCCGACCTCGTCCACCCCTGCCCCACGCTGGACGAAGTCGCCGCCAAGCTGACCACACATCTTAAAACACAACTCACACCGAAAGCAGATAACAATGAGTGAAATCAAAACCGACGATCCCAAACGCGGCATCAAACTCAAAGGCGCGGACAAAACCGCCCGCATCCCCATCAAAGTCGTCCCCCTTCAGGAAAAACTGAAAAAGCCCGAATGGATACGCGCCAAACTCCCATCGCGCAAATTCTTTGAAATCAAAGACATTTTGCGCGAACAAAAAATGCACACCGTTTGCGAGGAAGCCTCCTGCCCCAACATCGGCGAATGCTTCAGCAAAGGCACGGCGACCTTCATGATTATGGGCGACATCTGCACGCGCCGCTGCCCGTTCTGCGACGTGGGACACGGCCGCCCCAATATGCTCGACCCCGACGAACCGAAAAACCTCGCCGAATCCGTTAAAGCCATGAACCTGCGTTACGTCGTCATCACCTCCGTCGACCGCGACGACCTGCGCGACGGCGGCGCCCAACACTTCGCCGACTGCATCAAAGCCATCCGCGAGACCAGTCCGAACACCAAAATCGAAATCCTCGTCCCCGACTTCCGAGGCCGCTTGGACATCGCACTGAAAATCCTTGCCGAAACCCCGCCCGACGTGATGAACCACAACNTGGAAACCCATCCGAGCTTGTATAAAAAAGCCCGTCCCGGTGCCAATTATCAACATTCTTTAGACTTATTAAAACGTTATAAAGAAATGATGCCGCATATTCCCACAAAATCCGGCATTATGGTCGGCTTGGGCGAAACAGACGAAGACGTGCGCGAAATTATGCGCGATATGCGGGCGCACAATATCGAGATGATTACCATCGGACAGTATCTCCAGCCTTCAGACGGCCACTTGCCTGTCTTGCGCTACGTTACGCCCGAACAATTCAAAATCTTTGAAAAAGAAGCATACGAACTGGGCTTTACCAATGCCGCCATCGGTGCGATGGTACGTTCAAGTTACCATGCCGACGAACAGGCTGCCGAAGCCTTACGTGAAAGCCACGGCGGTTGCGGGCATCATTAAACTCGGAACACCGTTCCGAAGTAAAAAATAATTTCCTACGCTGCTGTCTGCCGCCTTGTTTGATGTAAACAACATCAACTTGAATTGTCCATGCCGTCTGAAATCCCTTCAGACGGCATGATTTATTCCCAAAATCCGATAATCTCAAAAGAATCTGTCGGTTAATGAGAAAGATTCATTATAAATTTTGATAAAAAACCGTGCTCTATTTGTTTTTTGCTATGGTTAACAAGTGTAAATGTTCTTTATTGATGAGATGGATTCTTAGTTTTAACAGCACAAAAAACCGATAAAAAACAGCATACTGATTTGGAAGGCATCGGGGAATACGCCCTATTTCTTTTGATAATTGTTTGTATTTTAAATAGAAAATTTGTCATGCCGACAACTTTTGCATACAATGCACGCATCCCGAACAGTGCTACATCCACTGTTTAACCACACGAAACCCAAATTAAGAAAAGAGAAATATTATGCAAGGCAATCAAGCAGTTTTAGATTATATGAACGAATTGCTGTCCGGCGAGCTGGCAGCACGCGACCAATACTTCATCCACTCCCGCCTCTACTCCGAATGGGGCTACACCAAACTTTTTGAACGTCTCAATCACGAGATGGAAGAAGAAACCACACACGCCGAAGACTTCATCCGCCGCATCCTGATGCTGGGCGGCACGCCGAAAATGGCACGCGCCGAACTGAATATCGGCACGGACGTGGTTTCCTGCCTCAAAGCCGACCTGCAAACCGAATATGAAGTACGTGATGCGTTGAAAAAAGGCATCAAACTGTGCGAAGAGGCTCAAGACTATGTTACGCGCGACCTGATGGTTGCCCAACTGAAAGATACCGAAGAAGACCACGCACACTGGTTGGAACAGCAGCTGCGTCTAATCGAGCTGATTGGCGAAGGCAACTACTACCAAAGCCAACTGTAATCCGTATTCGGAATAAAAGGAGTCCGTATGAAAGGCGACCGTTTGGTTATCCGCGAGCTGAACAAAAACTTAGGCTTGCTGCTGATAACCATCAACCAATATTTCCTTCACGCCCGTATTTTGAAAAACTGGGGCTTTGAAGAACTGGGCGAACATTTCTTCAAACAGTCCATCGTTGAAATGAAAGCTGCCGACGATTTGATCGAGCGCATTCTGTTCCTCGAAGGCCTGCCGAACCTGCAAGAACTGGGCAAGCTTCTGATTGGCGAGTCCACCGAAGAAATCATTGCCTGCGATTTGACCAAAGAACAGGAAAAACACGAAGCCCTGCTTGCTGCCATCGCCACAGCTGAAGCGCAACAGGATTATGTCAGCCGTGATTTGTTGGAAAAACAAAAAGACACCAACGAAGAACACATCGATTGGCTCGAAACCCAGCAGGAACTGATCGGCAAAATCGGTTTGCCCAACTACCTGCAAACAGCGGCGCAAGAGGACTAAACACAAACCACTGCCAAATATAGCAGTTCTCTGCACCATCAGACGGCATATCCATATAAACGGATATGCCGTTTTTCTTTACCGGATTGCGAATAAAATCGAAATTGATTTGAATCAATACTCGATAACGGTTTTAGTTTGATAATACCGACATGAAATCTAGATTGCTTGTTTGCTGTTTCCCAATCCGTCTTGATTTTATCTCTTTCCTCTTGATGTGTGTGTGTTTGGGTGTGGCTGCCGCCACCCCTTTTTTTTGGTCTTTATGTGAAGTAAAATCCGTAACAGCAAATACTTAACTTTAACCATTTATCTGGAAACAAATGATGGGCAACAAATTAACTCTGCCTGCCGAACTGCCTGACGAACAGGATTTGCGGGCGGTATTGGCATACAATATGCGGCTTTTCCGCGTGAACAAGGGCTGGTCGCAAGAAGAATTGGCGCGGCAATGCGGTTTGGACAGGACTTATGTGTCGGCAGTCGAGCGCAAACGCTGGAACATCGCCCTGTCGAATATCGAAAAAATGGCGGCGGCTTTGGGCGTGGCGGCGTATCAGTTGCTGCTGCCGCCGCAGGAACGGTTGAACCTGATGACCAATTCCGCCGATACCCGACAAGTGCCGTCTGAAAGCGGTATTTGACCGCCGAACCATCCGCCTCCCTTTTTCCCGCCAATCGAAAGAATAAAAATGCCTGCAAACCTGTCTTCAGCACTGGAAACCTTCAAACAGAAGCGCGATGCCGCCGAAGCGCATTATTTGAAAGCCAACCGCGTGTCGGTATTTTTCAGGGAATACACGGCGGCAGTCGAAACCTTGCTGGCGGCATTGTGGGCAGAACATTTTCAAAACAGCGCGTTATGTCTGATGGCGGTGGGCGGCTTCGGGCGCGGCGAACTGTATCCCTGTTCAGATGTGGATTTGGCGGTTGTCTCCCCTGCCCCGCTTTCAGACGGCATTCAGGAACAGATTGCCCGGTTTGTCCAAACCCTGTGGGACTGCAAACTGATGCCGTCTGTAAAAAGCGGCAGCGTTGATGAACTATGTGAAAGCGTGCGCAATGATATTACGGGGGACACAGCGTTTTTAGAGGCTAGGTTTTTGTTTGGCAACCGCCAAACAGCAGAGGAATTGGCGGAAAAAATGAACGCGCAGCGCAATGTGGCGGCGTTTGTCGAGGCAAAACTGGTGGAGATGGAACACCGCCATGCCAAATCGCAAGGCTCAGGGGCGGTGTTGGAACCAAACATCAAAAGCTGTCCCGGCGGTCTGCGCGACATCCACACCCTGCTTTGGATAGCGAAAGCACAAGGCTTGGCGACCAACCTGCCTGCGCTGGTCAAACAAGGCATTCTGACGCGCACTGAAGCCGGTATGCTTTCACACGGCTACCGCCGCCTCGCCCACATCCGCATCCATCTGCATTTAAACGCCAAGCGCGCCGAAGACCGCCTGCTGTTCGATTTGCAGCCGCAAGTCGCCGAAAGTATGGGTTATCAAGGCTTGAACCTCCGCCGTCAAAGCGAAGAACTGATGCGCGTGTTTTACCGCGCGATTAAAACCGTCAAACAACTGAGCGGCATCCTCACGCCTATGCTGCGAAGCCGCGTTTCCTCCGCGCCGATGCGCGTTACCCTGCGGATTGACGACGACTACATCCAAGTCAACAACCAAATCGCCGCGCGGCACACCGATATTTTTTTCAGACGGCCCGAACACATTTTCAAAATTGTTGAAATCATGCAGCAGCGCAACGACATTACCGCACTCGAACCGCAAACCCTGCGCGCCTGGTGGGGTGCGACGCGCAAAATCAACCGCAGCTTCTACCAAAATCCCGAAAACCGCCGCCGTTTCGTCGGCTTTTTCCGCAGCGGCAACGGGCTGACTCAAACCCTGCGCTTTCTCAACCTCTACGGCGTGTTGGGTCGCTATCTGCCCGCGTGGGAAAAAATCGTCGGGCTGCTTCAACACGACTTGTTCCACATCTATCCTGTGGACGATCACATCCTCGCCGTCCTCCGCAACGTCCGCCGCCTTGCCTTGGATATGCACAGCCACGAGCTGCCTTACGCCTCCGCGCTGATGCAGTCCTTTGAAAAACAAGACATCCTCTACCTTGCTGCTTTCTTCCACGACATCGCCAAAGGACGCGGTGGCGACCATGCCATACAAGGCATCGCGGACGCACGCCAATTTGCCGCCGACCACTTCCTGACCGAAGAAGAAAGCGACCTGCTTGCCTGGCTGGTCGAAAACCATCTTCTTATGTCCACCGTCGCCCAAAAAGAAGACATCCAAGACCCCGGCGTACTCGATGCCTTCTGCAAACGCGTGCAAACCCACGAACGCCTCAGCGCACTCTACCTTCTGACCATTTCCGACATACGCGGCACCAATCCTAAACTGTGGAACGCATGGCGCGCCAGCCTGTTGGAAAGCCTGTTCCATGCCGCCGGACGTTACCTCGCAGGCAACGGCGGCAACCCGCACGCCCTCTTCGGCCGCCGCCAACAAGAAGCCGCCGACTTGCTCACCCGCGCCGCCGTCCCTGAAAAACAGCAGAAAAAGCTTTGGAACGTGCTCGGTTCCGCCTACTTTGCCCGCCATCAGTCCCGCGAAATCCTGTGGCATGCTGCCAACCTCGTACACGACTTTGAAACTCCCATCGTCCGCAGCCGCATCCTGCCCAAAAGCAACAGCTTTCAAGTCATGGTCTTTATGCCCAACGGCCCGCGCCTGTTCGCCCGCCTCTGCCGCATCTTCAGCCGCCACGGCTTCGACATCCTCGCCGCCCGCGCCTTCATTACCGAACACGACTACATCCTCGACACCTTCATCGTGCAAATTCCCTCACAACACGCCCCCGAAGACTACCCTGACATTCAAAGCGCGCTCGAAGCAGAACTCAACAGCTTTATCCACGGACACACCGTTGCCGAAACCCAAAGCCACAGCCGCCGCATCGGCCGCCGCAGCCGCTATATGCCGATCGCGCCAAGCATCACCATTACCCCCGAAGAAGACTACCCCGACTGGTACTCCGTCGAAATTACCGCCGTCAACCGCCCTTTCCTGCTCGCCGATATGGCGGAAGTCTTTTTCGCCCACAATGTCAGCCTGCGCTACGCCAAAATTTCCACGCTGGATGAACGCGTCGAAGACAGTTTTACCGTTTTCAGCCCCGATTTGAAAAATCCGAAAATCCAATCTGCGTTGAAACAGGCTTTGTTGGAACAATTAACATGATTCCTCTTCCCTTTTCAGACGACATTAGCCCTTCTGTTTTCCAACTATTCCGAAACGGATAAATATTGTAAACAATATCGGCTGCCAAGACGCAAGTACCATGTTATAATGCCGTGCATCTTGCACAAACTGAAAGACCGAGCATCATGCGTATCGTAGAAAAAGCCTATACTTTCGACGACGTCCTGTTGGTTCCTGCACATTCAACCGTGCTGCCCCGAGATGTCAAGCTTCAAACCAAACTCACCCGCGACATCACGCTCAACCTCCCCCTGCTTTCTGCGGCAATGGATACCGTTACCGAAGCGCGTTTAGCCATCTCTATGGCGCAAGAAGGCGGCATCGGCATTATCCATAAGAACATGACGCCTGAGATGCAGGCGCGCGCCGTTTCCAAAGTGAAACGCCATGAGAGCGGCGTGGTGAAAGATCCCGTTACCGTTGCACCGACCGCATTGATCCGTGAAGTTTTGGAAATGCGCGCGCAGCGCAAACGCAAAATGTCCGGCCTGCCTGTCGTTGAAAATGGCAAAGTGGTCGGTATCGTAACCAACCGCGACCTGCGTTTTGAAAACCGTCTCGATCTGCCTGTTTCCGCCATCATGACACCGCGCGAGCGTTTGGTTACCGTTCCCGAAGGTACCTGCATCGACGAAGCCCGAGAAGTCATGCATGCGCACAAAGTCGAGCGCGTTTTGGTATTGAACGACCAAGACGAACTCAAAGGTCTGATTACCGTTAAAGACATTCTGAAAACAACTGAATTCCCTAACGCCAACAAAGACTCCGAAGGCCGTCTGCGCGTCGGTGCCGCGGTGGGTACCGGCGGCGATACCGAAGAGCGCGTCAAAGCATTGGTAGAAGCAGGCGTGGACGTGATTGTGGTCGATACTGCCCACGGTCATAGCCAAGGCGTTATCGATCGCGTGCGTTGGGTCAAAGAAACCTATCCGCACATCCAAGTCATTGGCGGCAACATCGCGACTGCTCAAGCCGCTTTGGATTTGGTCGCCGCAGGTGCGGATGCCGTTAAAGTCGGTATCGGTCCGGGTTCGATTTGTACGACCCGTATCGTGGCAGGCGTGGGCGTGCCTCAACTGACTGCGATTCACAATGTTGCCGAAGCCCTGAAAGGCACGGGCGTCCCTCTGATTGCTGACGGCGGCATCCGCTTCTCCGGCGACATCGCCAAAGCACTTGCTGCCGGCGCATACAGCGTCATGCTCGGCGGTATGTTTGCAGGCACGGAAGAAGCACCGGGCGAAATCGAACTCTATCAAGGCCGCTCTTACAAGTCTTACCGCGGTATGGGTTCCTTGGGCGCAATGAGCCAAGGTTCTGCCGACCGCTACTTCCAAGACAAAACCGACAGCACCGACAAATATGTTCCTGAAGGCATCGAAGGCCGCGTGCCTTACAAAGGCCCGATCGTGAATATCATCCACCAGCTGACTGGCGGTCTGCGCTCCAGCATGGGTTACTTGGGTTGCGCCAATATTGCTGAAATGCACGAGAAAGCAGAATTTGTGGAAATCACTTCTGCCGGTATGAGCGAATCTCACGTTCACGACGTGCAAATCACCAAAGAAGCACCGAACTACCATCGCTGATTCAAGCAATCTTTATTAAAATGCCGTCTGAAACCCGATTTTAAGGTTTCAGACGGCATTTTTAAATTTACCGAGAATAATAACCTACCTGATAAAACGGATAGGCCATAGAAAGATAGGCAAGTGTGTCATGGCAGGCATGGCTTGGGATTTTTCTTAAACGCTTCTACTGCCCGCTCCGACCCGTATTATTTACCTTTCGTTTTTTTTTTATTTTAATCGAAACCGATTTTTTTGCCTTTTTCTTCGGCAGCGCGGCAACAGACTTACCTCTTTCCTTTGCCTTGCAGTCTCGGGCTGCTTTTTTCTTTGCAACAGTTTTCGGTTTGCTTTGCACAACCGCCTTTGCCGGCTTGGTATATTGGGATGATTTAATCTTCCTCCGCCTGCCCGCAACTCCTCCTGCAATCAAAATAAAATCAATTTTACTGGTATTCAAATCAGCACGGGCAACTTTAACGGTAACCCTATCCCCCATGTTGAAACGGATGCCGCTGCGTTCGCCTTCTATCGCCATGATTTCGGGGCGGAAGTTGAAATAGTCTTCGCCCAAATCGCTGATGTGTACCAAGCCGTCGATGTGAATGCCGTCCAGTGTTACAAAGATACCAAAACTGGTCATGCCGGAGATTTTACCTTCGAATACTTCGCCGACTTTATCGCGCATATAATAGGTTTTCAGCCAGTTTTCCACGTCGCGGCTGGCATCGTCGGCACGGCGTTCGCAGAACGAGGTATGTACGCCTAAAGCCTGCCAGCTTTTGCTTGGCGTGTAGGTTTGCTGGTTCAGCACAGCTTTAATGGCGCGGTGTACGGTCAGGTCGGGATAGCGGCGGATGGGCGAGGTGAAATGGGCGTATGCTTCATAAGCCAAACCGAAATGCCCTTCGCAATGCGGTTCGTAAACCGCCTGCTGCATGGAGCGCAGCATCATAACTTGCAGCAATTCGGCATCAGGTCTGCCTTTGAATTGTTCGGCAAGCGCGGCATAGTCTTTCGGCGTTGGGTTGTCTCCACCGCCCAGTTGCAAACCCAATAAGCCGAGCTGCTCGCGCAGGGTGGCGAGTTTTTCGGGTGTCGGGCCCAAATGGTTGCGGAACAAAGCCGTATGCTTGTTTTTCAACAGAAAATCCGCCGCGCAAACATTCGCCGCCAGCATACATTCTTCAATCAGCTTGTGGGCATCGTTGCGGACGACGGGGACGATTTTTTCAATTTTGCTGTTGTCGTCGAAAAGCATTTGGGTTTCGACGCTTTCAAACTCCACCGCGCCGCGTTCGAAGCGTTTTTTCTGGAGGATTTTGAAGAGTTTGTAGAGGGTGTCGATTTGGGCTTTGTGCGGATGGTCGAGGCCGTCTGAAATCCAATCCCAGACTTGATTGTAAGTCAGACGGGCATGAGAGCGCATCACGGCGGGGTAGAAGCGGTATTCTTTAATATTGCCCGCGTAAGTGATGACCATATCGCACACCATGCACAAACGCTCGACATCGGGATTGAGCGAGCAGATGCCGTTGGACAGGTTTTCCGGCAGCATCGGAATCACACGGCGCGGGAAGTAAACACTGGTGCTGCGTTCCTGCGCATCCGTATCAATAGCGTCATCGGGGCGGACATAATGGCTGACATCGGCAATCGCCACGACCAAACGGTAATTGCGTCCGATTTTCTCGGCAAACACGGCATCGTCAAAATCGCGCGCCGTTTCGCCGTCTATCGTTACCAAAGGCAAATCGCGCAAATCGACGCGGCCTTTCAAATCACTTTTACGAACATGGTCGGGGATTTTTCTCGCAGCTTTGGCACACGCTTCGCTGAATTGGTGCGGTAAATGGTGTTTGCGCACGGCGATTTCGATTTCCATGCCACTGTCGGCATAATCGCCCAATACTTCAATGATTTTCGCCACGGCTGGGCGGTTTTGCTCGGGATAAGTCTCGATTTCGCCGACGATGACCTGACCGGATTCGGGTTTGAAATGCGCGACACTGTCAGGTTCCAAGACAATGCTTTGGTTCAGGCGTTTGTCTTCCGCTTCCAAAATCGCCACGCCGCGATCCATATAGAAACGGCCGACCACTTTGCTTTGCGCGCGTTCTACAATATCCAGAACCGTACCTGCGCGGCGGCCTCTGCGGTCGACACCGGCAGGGCGGACGGTAACGATGTCGCCGTGCATGACGCCGCGCATTTGGCGTTCGTATAAAACGAAATCGCCGTCTTTGGTGGGCGTAAGCGGTACGGCGAAGCCGAAACCGTCTTTGTGTGCCTCAACACGGCATTTGACCAAATCCAATTTGTCCGCCGCGCAGACCGCACCGCGACGGTTGATTAAAACCTGACCGTCCCGCGCCATTGCTTTCAGACGGCGTTCGAAAAATTCGTACTCTTCTTCCTTAATCGACAATTCGCGTGCCAAAGCTTCAATCTTGGACGGTACGCCTTTACGTTCAAGCAGCTCGACAATCCATTCCCCACTGGGCAAAGGATGTTCATAACGCTGTTTTTCACGACTTAAAAACGGGTCTTTTTCCCGTAAATTTAAAGATTTAATATTTTTGTTCATTTTGACCGTTGACATTCTTTTTATGACCTATATAATAGCGACTTCTTTGCGGCAGGACACTGTACCGCAAAACAGTAAATAAAGCAAAGCCCAGGTGGCGGAATTGGTAGACGCGCTAGCTTCAGGTGCTAGTATCCTCACGGGTGTGGAAGTTCGAGTCTTCTCCTGGGCACCAATCATGCTTTGCTTTATTTTAGATATTTATATTGCCCAGGTGGCGGAATTGGTAGACGCGCTAGCTTCAGGTGCTAGTATCCTCACGGGTGTGGAAGTTCGAGTCTTCTCCTGGGCACCAATAATAATTTATCCTGTTAAGGGTAAATTCCGCCATTAGAGAGGTGGATGAGTGGTTTAAGTCGCACGCCTGGAAAGCGTGTATACGTGAATAGCGTATCGAGGGTTCGAATCCCTTCCTCTCTGCCAGTTATAATTTAAAAAGTTTTATAAACTTTTTAAATAAGAAAAAAGCTCCGTAAATATTTATGGGGCTTTTTTCTATCCAGCTTTAAAAACACTTTTCAACAGATTTAAATCTTTTTTGTTTTNTGGTATTTTATTTGATATCAGACAACTAACGTATGAAATATACCCGTCGGCTATCATAAGTCAGGATTTTACCGTCAAGGATGCTGCATTCGAACTAAACACCTCCTGTTTTCACCTGCCTCTTCCATATAGCCAAACTGCTTCTCTGTACGTAAATACCATGTAACACATACAATTTCAGCACAAACATATCACTTCTTTTTTCATAATCCAGTATAGATGTTCTAAAAACAAATGCCGTCTGAAACACTTTCAGACGGCATTAACTCATCATTTAAACATCAATCCAGCTTTTTAAAATGACGGCGGCGTTCCAATTCGCTCAAGTAACGCTTACGCAGACGGATGGATTGCGGCGTAATTTCTACCAACTCGTCATCGTCGATAAACTCGACCGCACCTTCCAGCGTCAGTTTAATCGGCGTAGTCAGGCGCACCGCTTCATCGGTGCCGCTGGCGCGGATATTGGTGAGTTTTTTGCCTTTGAGCGGGTTGACCACCAAATCGTTGTCGCGGCTGTGGATGCCGATAATCATACCTTCGTAGATTTTGTCGTTGGGCGATACGAACATACGGCCGCGGTCTTCCAGATTCCACGAGCTTCATGCTGCGTACCTGCGAAGACAGCGTGTTCGAACACCGCGACCGCCCTTGCCTACTGTACCAAATCAAACGCTGCACCGCGCCCTGCGTCGGACACATCAGCGAAGAAGACTACTGCGACAGCGTGCGTCAAGCCGCCACTTTCCTCAACGGCAAAACCGACGAACTGACCCGCACCCTGCAACACAAAATGCAGACCGCCGCCGCGAATCTGCAATTTGAACGGCAATATCCATACATATATCAATAAAGACAGCGTGAGAAAAAACGGAAATCTGATGATTTTCCAAGATAAAAAAGTTGTGACCAATCTAAAACAAGAACGTTTTGCCAACACCCCCGCATACAAGACTGCCATTGCCGAGTGGGAAATCCACTGCAACAACAAAACATACCGCTTAAGTTCGCTACAGTTGTTTGATACAAAAAACACGGAAATTTCCACACAAAGCTACACAGCCTCTTCCCTCCGCCCGATGAGCATCCTGTCCGGGACATTAACTGAAAAACAATATGAAACCGTATGCGGGAAAAAACTCTGATTACAACTTATACACAAACTTATCCATAAGCCTTATCATAAAAATACCGTCTGAAATACTGAAATATCAGCATTTCGGACGGCATTTTGCCATTTCCCCGAAAAGTTACCCCCAAAGTTATCCACATTATTTTTTAAACCAGCTTCCATCCGAAATATAGTGGATTAACAAAAATCAGGACAAGGCGACGAAGCCGCAGACAGTACAAATAGTACGGAACCGATTCACTTGGTGCTTCAGCACCTTAGAGAATCGTTCTCTTTGAGCTAAGGCGAGGCAACGCCGTACTGGTTTAAATTTAATCCACTATATCAACCAAATAATCGTCTTCGGCGTTTCCATTTTCATGGGTTAAAACAACACGGGAAAAATCTGTTTTCAGATGCTTGCCCGCTTGATTGTTCGGATTATTGTCCAGAACGACAAAACCGTCCTCAAAATCAAAGCAGACGTTGCGTCCTTCTACCTTTATCGCAGTGCGATAACAATCATGTAGAGAAATACCATCCAAAAAATTTTTTCTTTGTGTATGCAAAAAAGTTTTCATTCAAGCATCCATATCTAACGCAAACGTTTACCTGTTTCCCCGTCGATAATCTGACTCGGCGATTTCTGCCTGCCGATTCGCCCACCGACAATCCACACATCGCGTCCGAATTGCCTTCTGACTTCCCTCTCCGTCCGACACGCGCGTTTGCCTGCGCGATTGCACGAAGTTGAGACCAAAGGCGTTTGCAAAGCCTGACACAAGCGGCGCGCACCTACATGGGCGGGAATCCTGACCGCCAACTTGCTGCGCTGTTTCCCGCGCAACTCAGGTAATACGCAGGATTTGGCAGATAATAGGAACGTTTTAGGGGCGGGCCATTCTTTTCTAAGCATATCCTGAAGATTTTCAGACGGCATTTGAAGTAAAGGCTGCAACTGTTCAAATTGATTCCCGATAACAATCATACCCTTGTGTTGCGGCCTTTTTTTCAAATGCGCCAACTTACCGAGTGCTTTGGCTAATGTCGGAAGACACCCCAAACCATAACAAGATTCGGTCGGATAAGCGACCAAACCGCCTTTTTTCAAATAAACGCTTAACTTACGTTGCGCTGATGCAGCGATAATTCTCGGAAATAACATAATATAAAATGCCGTCTGAAGCATATCAGTCATACTTGGCTTCAGACGGCATCATCCTCTTTCTAATTAACGGTTAATCGCTTTATCGGCAATGTCTTTACGGTATTGCATCCCGTCGAAGCTGATTTTTTCCAACGCGCCATATGCCTTGGCTTTCGCTTGCGCCACATCGTCGCCCAATCCTACAACACACAATACGCGGCCGCCGTTGGTCAATACGTCGCCTTTCCCGTTTGCCGTTGTGCCTGCATGGAAAACTTTGCCGATTTGGTTGGCTGCATCCAGACCGGAAATAACATCGCCTTTTTTGGGCGTTTCGGGGTAATTTTGAGCCGCCAGCACTACACCTACGGCAGTTTGCGGGTTCCATTCTGCGGTTACGTTATCGAGTTTGCCGTCTATTGCCGCTTCGACCAAATCCGCCAAATCGCTGTTCAGACGGCTCATAATCGGCTGGGTTTCAGGATCGCCGAAACGGCAGTTAAACTCAATCGTATAGGGTGCACCGCTTTGATCAATCATCAAACCTGCGTACAGGAAGCCGGTAAACTCATGTCCTTCCGCTTTCATACCCGCTACAGTCGGCAAAATAATCTCGTTCATCGCGCGCTCGTACACAGCAGACGTTACCACAGGCGCGGGGCTGTACGCACCCATACCGCCCGTATTCGGACCTTTGTCGCCGTCTAAAAGACGCTTGTGATCTTGACTGGTCGCCATAGGCAATACATGATTGCCATCAACCATAACGATAAAGCTCGCTTCTTCGCCTTGCAGAAAATCTTCAATCACAACACGTGCGCCGGCATTGCCCATTTTGTTGCCCAGTAGCATATCGTCAATCGCAGCATGCGCTTCATCCAAAGTCATCGCCACAATCACGCCTTTACCTGCCGCCAAACCATCAGCTTTGATGACGATAGGCGCACCTTTCTGATTAATGTAATCGTGTGCAGCATCGGCATTTTCAAAGGTTTGGTATTGCGCGGTCGGGATATTGTATTTCGCCATAAATGCTTTGGCGAAATCTTTGGAACTTTCCAACTGAGCCGCATATTGTGTCGGACCAAATATTTTCAGTCCTGCGGCACGGAAATCATCCACAATACCTGCCGCCAAAGGAGCTTCAGGGCCAACGACGGTAAAAGTAATATTTTCTTTACGACAGAATTCGATCAAATCCTGATGTGCAGTCAAGGCGATATTTTGCAATTTAGGTTCAATCGCCGTACCGGCATTACCGGGTGCAACAAATACTGTTTCCACTTTGGGCAACTGCGCCAATTTCCAAGCCAGCGCGTGTTCGCGACCGCCATTACCGATAACCAGCAGTTTCATGCCATCTCCTTGATAAATATGTACTTTTAACGAAAACTTGACACAAAGGGACTTTTGTCCCGTTTGAATAAATTTTAGTGGAATCAAACAAAGACCGCTTCATTCCACTATGCCAATCTATTTAACTTATCCACAAAATTGAAAAAGGACAAGCAACCATGCAAAAACGTATTGATGAAATCCAAAGCAAATAC
Source organism: Neisseria sp. SLRRB23 (assembly GCF_050896295.1). Lineage (NCBI taxonomy): Bacteria > Pseudomonadati > Pseudomonadota > Betaproteobacteria > Neisseriales > Neisseriaceae > Neisseria > Neisseria sp. SLRRB23. The sequence goes on along the minus strand of NZ_JBPBFH010000005.1, from coordinate 56,292 downwards.
CGCGAATGGTGTCATTTACTACCGCAATTGGAAGAAGACATCCAGCGCTGGAAACATGCCGCCGCTTTAATTCGCGATATAGCCAATTTCTATACCCACGAATATCAGGCATGTCATCAGGCTATTGAAGACGGAGCAGAACTGGATTTGCGTACGGAAGGCGAATACAGCATTATGAGTGAAGACGCGTTATGGAACGCGCTGGGCGAATTCCATCAATTAGCCTGGCTATATTTGCGCTCTAGCGTCGATGCCCTGGACAGATATACGCAAGAAGATTAATGAGCAAAGAGGTCGTCTGAAATACCATCACAAAGCATTTCAGACGACCTTTCATTCAAAAGGCTTTTCCGTATTTACTTCAATCTGCCGTGTATTCTTCCAAGCCGAAACACAGGCCTCATAATTTACCAACGACAAACTTACCATCAATCGGCAATCCAACTGTAAATCCTGCTCCAATATATCCGCCTGATATTGTTTGGCAATTCGTATTGCTTCGTTCAAAAACGGATACTCACATTTCAGCCAAACAGTTTTTTCAATATTCTTTTCAACCACTTCCGCGATCACCAATGCCTGGGCCGTTGCCTCTTTATACGCATGTATCAGACCGGGAACGCCCAATAAAGTACCACCGAAATAGCGGACGACCACGACCAAAACATCGGTAATACCCACCGAATCAATCTGCCCCAAAATCGGCCGACCCGCACTTCCTGATGGCTCTCCATCATCATTGGCACGAAATTGCATACCATCCACACCCAAACGATAAGCATAGCACCAGTGTCGTGCTTTATGATGCTCTTCCTTTAACGGATCGAGGTATTTTTTCACATCAGCCAATATCCGAATCGGATAGGCAAATGCAATAAAACGGCTGCCTTTATCTTTAAACTCAGCCTGCGTCGGGGATGTAATGGTTTTATAAGTCGTAATCATGCTGAAATGTTTTCAGACGACCTCATTAATAACAAGGTCGTCTGAAAGTTTCACGTGAAACATCAATTTTTCAATACTTCTGTTAATTGCGGGACAATTTCAAATAAATCACCCACCAATCCATAATCGGCCACATTGAAAATCGGCGCATCAGCATCTTTGTTGATTGCAACAATCACCTTACTGTCTTGCATACCGGCAACGTGTTGAATTGCGCCTGAAATACCGATTGCAAAATAGAGTTGCGGCGCAACCACTTTACCGGTTTGTCCGACTTGAGCATCGTTTGGCGCATATTCGGCATCAACCGCCGCACGGGATGCACCGATTGCCGCACCTAAAACATCCGCCAACGGTGTCAGCACTTCATTGAATTTTTCCGCACTACCCAACGCACGACCACCGGAAACAATCACTTTTGCCTGAGTCAGTTCAGGACGATCGGAATAGGAAAGCTTGCGGTTCACAAAACGGCTCAGGTTTTGAGCAGGGGTTGCTTCAACATTAACTGCCTCGGCATAACCACCTTGTGCAGGAGCTGCATCAAAAGCCGTCGCACGGAAGGTCAGCACCATTTTTTCCGAATCAGCTTGCACGGTTTCAAATGCATTACCCGCATAAATCGGGCGTACAAAAGTCGTGTCATCCACAATCTCGGTCAAATCAGAAATTTGCGGTACGTCTAATAAGGCGGCCACGCGAGGCAGAAGGTTTTTACCGAACGTGGTTGCTGTTGCTGCAATATAGCGGTAATCCGCCGCCAATTTGACAACCAACGGAGCCAGTTCTTCAGCCAAACCTTCGGCATAATGGGCGGCATCCGCTACCAATACCTTATCCACACCCGCTACTTGTTTCACGGATTCCACGACGGCAGATGCACTATTTCCAGCAACCAATAAATCAACTTTACCCAGTTTGGCAGCAGCGGTAACAGCATGCAAAGTAGCAGGATTCAACTGTTTGTTGTCGTGTTCGGCAATAATCAATACGCTCATTTCAGTCTCCTCAAATCACTTTGGCTTCGTTTTTCAATTTTTCAACCAATTCGGCAACGCTTGCCACTTTTACACCTGCCTGACGCGCTTTAGGTTCGGCAAATTTCACCGTTTTCAGACGAGGGGGAATATCGGCAACTAAATCGGCAGGAGTCAGTTTTTCCAAAGGTTTTTTCTTTGCCGCCATAATATTGGGGAGTTTGACAAAGCGCGGTTCGTTCAGACGCAAATCTGCGCTGATGACTGCAGGCAGTTTCAACGCAATCGTTTCTTCGCCGCCATCGATTTCGCGCACAATCTGCACTTCGTCGCCTTCAATTTGTACTTTTGAAGCAAACGTACCTTGCGCCGCATTCAGCAAAGCTGCCAGCATTTGCGCCACTTGGTTGGCATCATCATCGATTGCCTGTTTGCCTAAAAAGAAAATTTGCGGATTTTCTTTGTCCGCAACGGCTTTCAGCAGCTTGGCAACGGCCAGCGGCTCCAATTTCGCATCGGTTTCAACATGAATTGCACGGTCGGCACCCATCGCCAAAGCGGTACGCAACGTTTCTTCGCATTTTTTCTCACCCAAAGAAACCGCTACGATTTCGCTTACTTTTCCAGCTTCTTTTAGTCGGACAGCTTCTTCCACAGCAATTTCGTCAAACGGATTTATCGACATTTTGACATTACCGATATCTACATCCGAACCATCGGCTTTTACACGAACTTTGACGTTATAGTCTACTACGCGCTTTACCGCGACTAGTGCTTTCATTGAATTCTCCCAAAAAGAACGTTGCTTTCCATCCGGCGAAACCAAACCTTCTTCCCTATAAAACCAAATCCGTTTTCCTTAAAACCGGATTTATTTAAAAATCTTCCGGATAATACTTGCCGATTATACCATTTTTAAAGCATTTACTCAGTCCAGTAGATAGACATTTCCACACCCGATAAATTAGAAACATCATCCCGCCATTTCAGTTTCAGACGGCATCCGAACCTCATCAGTAGCCACACAATCCATCAAAGTTTGATAAACTAAATCTGCAGTTGGAATCTGCCCGATATTGCCCAAATTTTTTGCAATTGGCGAAACCTGAACGCCTGTTTTAATCGGATCGGTATCGGTATAAATACCGACCACGGGTTTTTCCAAGGCATTTGCCAAATGCAGCAAACCGGTATCCACACCAACAATTCCGACCGCGTGTTTCAGCAGATACGCTGCCTGCAATAAATTCATTTTGTCGCACACAATAGCAAACGGCAGTCCGTCTGCAATCTGTTCGGCACGCGCTTTTTCAGCCTCGTTTCCCCAAGGCAGATAAACATTGCATTGTTGTTTTTGATTCAGTTTTTGCAGCAACGCCCGCCAGTTTTCCACAGGCCATAACTTGCTGTCCCGACTGGTCGCATGTAAAGCCGCATAATACGGCTGCGCTAAATTTTTCAGACGGCCTGCTTCAGGAACAGTCAAGCCAAATACCTGCGTTTCAGGCATCACATACCCAAATACTTGGGCAAACAGCTCTCGGTTACGCCAAACAGCATCTTTTCCCTTCGGTACAGCGTATGTTTTCTCATACACAACCGCAGCCAATCCCTCACGCGCGCTATTTTTATCCAAACCATAAATAGGGGTTTTCGCCATTTTAGCGAAACACGCGCTTTTAATCAGACCTTGACTGTCCAATACAAAATCAAATACTTCCTGCCGCAAAGCCTGTTTCAGACGACCTATTTCTCGCCAAGTTTCAGCCTGAAAGAGATGTTTGCGCCATTGCCGCCATTTCATCACATGGATTTTTTTCACAAATGGATGCAGGCGCGCAATATCTGCAAATCCAACTTCACACAGCCAATGGAGTTCCACATCAGGGCATTGTCGCGCCAAATCCTCGATTGCGGGCAAAGTGTGAATTAAATCGCCCATACTGGACAAGCGGACAAGCAAAATTTTCATATTCTAAGAAGTATGTTTCACGTGAAACAATTTTAACTTATTGATTATTAATATATTTTTTAATTTCTTCGGCGTTTTTTAAGATGACGGCACCGGCAGAACGCATTTCCTGCCATGCCGTTTCAATGGTATCCGGCGCAATACCCCGACAAGCCGCTTCATTGACGATAACCTGCCAACGACCACCTTTGAGCAACTGCAAAACCGTTGTTTTAACACAATAATCCGTAGCCAAGCCACCGACAATGACCATATCCGTATTTTGACAACGCAGCCACTCAATCAATCCAGTGCTCAGTTTTTCCTCAATATCGTGAAAACACGCGCCGTAAGGATGCAATTCAGGATCAACGCCTTTCCAAACGCAATAATCGTATTCTTTGGCAGAAGGCAGCCCGTCCAACAATTCATAGCCGCGCGTACCGACCATTGCATGAGCCACCCAAGTCAAATCCGCATCAGGCAAACCTGTCGGCTTCAACATATCAACAGAGTTATCCACAAGCCATTTCGCTGCCGCATGATGCGCATCTTTCGTCATCACACGCAAATCCGCCAAAGCAGCTTGGGCATTTAACTCTTCGACAATCAAATGCCCCTCGTTTACAGGCAGCTCGTCAGGACACAAGGGCGTAAAAGTTTTTTGTGCATCAATATCAATGGAAACAATCATCTCATCATTTCAACACAATTAAAATGCCCTGTATTATAACAAATTACTGCCCACAAGCGGTAAAACCGACTGTGATAAGATAGCGTTTTTCCGAAAAACTTATCCACAACCCTCATGACTTACACCATCACCCCCATCGGCACCGCCCGCTCGCCCTACAAACAGAAATTCGGCGTCGCCCGTCAGCCCGGTTTAGTCTCCGCCGCAGAAGTCTGCATAGAGCTGAATCCTGAATTTACCACAGACAGCGTACGCGGACTGAAACACTTCGATTATGTGTGGATAAGTTTTATTTTTCACGGCGTTTTGGATGAAGGCTGGGCGCAAATGGTGCGTCCGCCACGGCTCGGCGGCAAACAAAAAATGGGCGTATTCGCCACGCGCAGCCCCCATCGCCCCAATCATCTCGGACTATCGCTCTTAAAACTCGAACGTATCGAAACCGGTAAACCCGTCCGCCTTTATTGCAGCGGCGCAGACCTACTGGACGGCACACCGATTATCGACATTAAACCCTATATCCCCTTTGTCGAATCCAAACCCGATGCATCATCCGGCTTCGTCAGCGGCAAACCCGAAGAACTTGAAGTCGTCTGGCTGGAAAACATCGGCGCGGAAAATTTATCTGAAAGCACCCAAAACCTAATCAGCCAAAGCATTGCCCAAGACCCGCGCCCCGCCTATCAGAATATTCCCGAACGGATTTACGTCATGAATATTGAGGATTATGAAGTCAGGTTTCAGATAGAGGGAAACCGCGCGACGGTTATTGAGATAAGCGTTGTTTAAATTTTATTATTTAATTCTATTAAAAAATATGCCGTCTGAAAATTTCAGACGGCATGTTTTCTTTACCTATAGACTGTTTTTCCAATCCTAATTCAGGATAAATATTCAAAAACATGGACGATTTTTCAGATGTAAGACATTTCATTATCGTACAGCTACAGTTTTCAGTAATTTCAACTTTTCAATCAATGTAACTGTTGATGAAAACACAACTAAAACAGCAGCTAATAATTAAGGTATTGCGATATTTGCAGATTGAGTTTCGCATTTCTAATTAGTTTTATTCAAATTTGCTGATTTTTTGTTTAAACAACCTTCTAAAACAAATTTAAATTTTTTAATGATGATTTTGATGATTGCCGTCAAACGCAGGTATAAGTTATAAATCTTCAAATTTTTCATAATCTTCTAAAAAAATAAAATTGGGTTTAACACCTACCATCCTAATAGAATATAAGTGGATAAAATTGATATAATTTCTTTTTTTGTGGATAACCTTAATATTTCCCTCTTAATTTCCACAAAATTATCAACAAAATTTCTGTTATTCATATGCCGTCTGAAGCATCTCCTTTTGCTACAATAATACTGTTTTGTAAATTTATAAGTCTCATTATGTCCAAATCCACCGTTTCCCCGATGATGCAGCAGTATCTCGCCATCAAATCGCAGCACGCCGACAAGTTGGTGTTTTACCGCATGGGCGACTTTTACGAGTTGTTTTTGGATGACGCGGTGGAAGCGGCGAAGTTGTTGGATATCACTCTGACCACGCGCGGGCAGATGGACGGCGTGCCGATTAAGATGGCGGGTGTGCCGTTTCACGCGGCGGAGCAGTATCTGGCGCGGCTGGTGAAGATGGGTAAAAGCGTGGCGGTGTGCGAGCAGGTGGGTGAAGTTGGCGCGGGCAAAGGGCCGGTGGAGCGCAAAGTCGTGCGCATCGTAACGCCCGGCACGCTGACCGACGCGGCGTTTTTGGAAGATAAGGAAACCAACCGCATCGCGGCGGTAAACGCGGATAAAAAACACATCGCCATTGCGTGGGCATCTTTGCAAAGCGGAGAATTCAAAACCAAGCTGACGACGGCGGACAAACTCGCCGACGAGCTGGCGCGTTTGCAGGCGGCGGAAATCCTGTTGCCCGATGGCAAAAGCCTGCCTGATGGTTTTCAGACGACCTCTGCCAACATCACGCGTCTGAACTCATGGCAGTTTGCCGCCGATGCGGGCGCGAAATTGTTGACCGAATACTTTGGCTGCCAAGACCTGCACGGCTTTGGTTTGGACGGCAAGGAACACGAAACCGCCGTCGGCGCGGCGGGCGCGCTGTTGAACTACATCCGCCTGACGCAAAACCTGATGCCGCAACACTTAGACGGCATCTCTCTCGAAACCGACAGCCAATATATCGGCATGGACGCCGCCACGCGCCGCAATCTCGAAATCACGCAAACCCTCTCCGGCAAAAAATCGCCGACCCTGTTTTCCATACTCGACGGCTGCGCCACCCACATGGGCAGCCGCCTCTTAGCACTTTGGCTGCACCACCCCTTACGCAGCCGTGCCCACATCCGCGCCCGCCAAGAAGCTGTTGCCGCGTTGGGTTCGCAATACGAAACCTTGCAAGGCCGTCTGAAAAACATTGCGGACATCGAGCGCATCGCCGCCCGCATCGCCGTCGGCAACGCCCGACCGCGCGACCTCGCCGCCCTGCGTGACAGCCTGTTTGCTCTGAATGAAATCGAATTGTCCGCCGAGGGCAGCAGTCTCTTAGAAACCCTTAAAGCCGTTTTCCCCGAAACCCTGCCAGTTGCCGAAACCCTCAAAGCCGCCGTGATGCCCGAACCTTCCGTCTGGCTGAAAGACGGCGGCGTCATAAACCAAGGTTATTGCGCAGAACTGGACGAACTGCGCCACATCCAAAACCACGGCGATGAATTCCTGCTTGAGCTTGAAGAGCGCGAACGCGAACGCACCGGTCTCTCCACCCTTAAAGTCGAGTTCAACCGCGTCCACGGCTTCTACATCGAGCTATCCAAAGTCCAGGCTGAACAAGCCCCCGCCGACTACCAACGCCGCCAGACCCTAAAAAACGCCGAACGCTTCATCACCCCCGAACTGAAAACCTTCGAAGACAAAGTCCTGACCGCGCAAGAGCAGGCATTGGCATTGGAAAAACGTCTGTTTGAAGCCCTGCTGAAAGAAGTTCAGACGGCATTGCCGCAGCTTCAAAAATCCGCCAAAGCCGCCACCGCCCTCGACGTACTTTCTACGTTTGCCGCCATTGCCGCCGAACGCGGCTTCGTCTGCCCCGAGTTTGCCGACTACCCCGTCATCCATATCGAAAACGGCCGCCATCCCGTCGTCGAGCAACAAGTACGCCACTTCACTGCCAACCACACCCGCCTCGACCACAAACACCGCCTCATGCTCCTGACCGGCCCCAATATGGGCGGCAAATCCACCTACATGCGCCAAGTCGCGCTGATTGTTTTATTGACACACACCGGCAGCTTCGTGCCTGCCGACTCTGCCCAAATCGGCCCCATTGACCAAATCTTCACCCGCATCGGCGCATCGGATGATTTAGCCTCCAACCGCTCTACCTTTATGGTCGAAATGAGCGAAACCGCCTACATCCTCCATCACGCCACCGACCAATCCCTCGTCCTTATGGACGAAGTCGGTCGCGGAACTTCGACTTTTGACGGCCTCGCCCTTGCCCAAGCCATCGCCGAACATTTGCTGCAAAAAAACAAATCCTTCAGCCTCTTCGCCACCCACTATTTCGAACTGACCAAACTGCCCGAAGCCCACGCTACGGCGGTCAATATGCNCCTCTCTGCACTCGAACAAGGACAAGATATCGTCTTCCTCCACCACATCGAACCCGGCCCCGCCAGCAAAAGCTACGGCATCGCCGTCGCCAAACTCGCCGGCCTGCCCAACCGCGCCCTCAAAGCCGCCCAAAAACATCTGAACGAGTTTGAAGCCCAAGCTGCCAACGCACAACCGCAGCTCGATATTTTCAACCTCATACCATCCGAACAAGATGATTCAGACAGCAACCGACCGTCAGAAAAATATGAGGACACAGCCCCCGAAGGGGTTTTGACGAAAGCCCTAAACCTCCTCAATCCCGACAGCCTGACCCCATTGGAAGCCCTGTCCGAACTGTACCGTTTAAAGGAGTTATCCCGACAGTCATCCTAAAATTTGTTTTGACAGGTTTTGTCTCCTTTTACCCGATTCAAAGCACATAAAAAATGCCGTCTGAACCTTTCAGACGGCATTTGACAACTTTTCCTATATTTTCTCCACATCCAACATCATAAGCGTTACCCATTCCCCATTGTATAGTGGATTAACAAAAATCAGGACAAGGCGACGAAGCCGCAGACAGTACAGATAGTACGGCAAGGCGAGGCAACGCTGTACTGGTTTAAATTTAATCCACTATAAAAATGCCGTCTGACGGCTATCCAGCCGAATGACTGATAAAAGGCTTGCGCATCAGGCGTGTAAAGATACAACTGCCGTATGCCTAACGAGTGCGCCGCCTCTATGCAATGCGCAACCAAGTATCTGCCCACACCTTTTCCACGGTGCTCGGAAAGCACAAAGACATCGCCCAACCAATATTCATATTGCGGGAACGCAGCAATGTCATGCCGTTTGATCGCAGCCGAACCCAGCAGTACATGAGAATGACCGATAGTGGCAAATTATCGCCCCTCAAGCACTCGTGATAATAGCTGCGGATTTTATCCACAGACGACTAAGGGGCAAAATCATGCCATTCTTCAAACAAAGCCTAAGCCAGATTGTCAATATGCCGCACCTCTAAACGCACAATGGAAACAACATCATTCTTGCTCAGGCCGCCGTATTTTCTTTCCTCAAAATCAGAATGCATCGGTTAATTTCCCGCCGCTTTCGTTCCTCCTGCACCATAAACCGCATTCCAAGCATTGTCCAAGCGCAGTCCCGCCTGTCTCAACTCTTCCTCCTGCCGCGCTTTCATCGCCATCGCATTGGGAATTTCCGCTTCCAAACGGGTAATATCCGCCTGTGCAGCCTGCAACCGTCTGCGCGCATCTTCCAAATCCGACTGCATCCCGATAATTTTTCCATCAAGATTGTTTTGTTTTTGCAATAAGGCACGGTAACCAGATTGGATACTGAGCAAATTGTCTTCAGCATCCCCTGCCCATACACTGGTAGAAAAAACAAACATCAGAAAATACAATATTTTTTTCATGTTCAACTTCCGTCTGAATGCCGTCTGAAGCCGCATTCCGACATCAGACGGCATTGCCCGCACCTGTGGATAACTTAAGCACGGATGCGTTTCAACACTTCCTCTTTGCTGATTAATGCCAACACGGCATCGACGCTCGGGGTTTTTGCCGTACCGCAGACAGCAAGGCGCAGGGGCATACCGAGTTTGCCCATTTTGATGCCTTCTTCGTCACAGAAGGGTTTGAACAAGTCGTGGATGGCTTCGGCATTCCAGTCTTCCAGCCCTTCGAGGCGTTCGGCGAAGCGCAGCATACGAGCGGCGGCTTCGTCGTCCCAGTGTTTCTGCACGTCTGCCTCGGCAGGGATTTGTTTTTTGTAGAAATACAGGCATTCGTCTGCCAAGGCGTTCAAATCTTGGGCGCGGTCTTTGACCAGTGCCAACACGTCTTCCAACGCAGGTTTTTCGGTTTCATGAATATCGCGCAGGGCAAGGCGCGGGTTGACGAGTTCGGCGAGTTTGCCGTTGGGCGTGATTTTGATGTGTTCGCCGTTAATCCAGTAGAGTTTCTTCAAGTCCATACGGCTTGGGGAAGGGGAAACGTCTTTCAAATCAAACCATTCGATGAATTGTTCCATCGTAAAGAACTCGTCGTCGCCGTGCGCCCAGCCCAAACGCGCCAGATAGTTGAGCATAGCTTCAGGTAGGATGCCCATCGCGCCGAAGTCGGTGATGGCAACGGTATCGCCGCTGCGTTTGGAGATTTTTTTGCCTTGTTCGTTGAGAATCATGGGCAGGTGGCCGTATTCGGGCAGGTTTGCGCCGATGGCTTTTAAGATGTTGATTTGTTTCGGCGTGTTGTTCACATGGTCGTCGCCGCGGATAACGTGGGTAACGCCCATGTCGTAGTCGTCTACGACAACGCAGAAGTTGTAGGTCGGCGTGCCGTCGGCGCGGGCGATAATCAGGTCGTCGAGTGCTTCGTTGGGGATGGAGATTTCGCCTTTGACCAAGTCTGTCCATTTGGTCACGCCGTCCAAAGGTGTTTTGAAACGGACAACGGGTTGTACGTCGGACGGGATTTCGGGCAGGGTTTTACCTACTTCCGGACGCCAGCGGCGGTCGTAAGTCGCCGAGCCTTCTTTTTCGGCTTTCTCGCGCATGGCTTCCAGCTCTTCTTTGCTGCAATAGCAGTAGTAGGCATGGCCTTTTTCTAAAAGTTCGGCAATGACTTCTTTATAGCGGTCGAAGCGGCGGGTTTGGTAAACGACGTTGTCGGCGTTGTCGTAATCGAGACCGACCCATTTCATGCCGTCAAGGATGATGTTAACGGATTCGGCAGTAGAGCGCGCCAAGTCGGTGTCTTCGATACGCAATAGGAACTCGCCTTTGTGATGGCGGGCAAATGCCCATGAAAACAAGGCGGTACGCACGCCGCCGATGTGCAGGTAGCCGGTGGGGCTGGGGGCGAAACGGGTTTTGACGGTCATGATGGCTCCAGAATCTTTAAAACGGCTTATTTTACTGTTTTTACCGTGCTTAAGCATTAAAAATGCCGTCTGAAGCTTACTTGCGGATAAGTTTCAGACGGCATTTCTTTGTTTTCAACCAAACAGCCAATTGAAAAAACGCCTCCCCCATTTTTCCAAACGGTAAAGGGTGAGGGCATATCCTTCATGAAGGATAAAATTTTTCTTTCCGCTCACGGTATCAAAACGTGTCGTCGGCGTGGCGGAAACATAAACCCGAACCCCTAAATCCTCGGCCATTTCCGCAGCACGGGCCAAGTGATAGGGATCGCTGACGATTACCACGCTGGAAATACCGTTGGCCTGTAAAATCGGACGGATGTTGTTCAGATTTTCATAGGTATTGCGCGACGTGTTTTCAAATAAGATATTGTGCGCCGGAACACCTTGTTTGAGCGCGTACCGCCGCCCGACTTCGGCTTCCGTCATGTAACCCTTTTTACTTCTGCCGCCGGTAAAAATAATTTTACCGACCCTGTGCCCCTGATAAAGCGCGATGGCATGGTTGATGCGTTCCCGAAAAACAGGGGACGGGCGTTTGTCCCATGCGGCAGCTCCCAAAACCAATGCGGCATCCGCACGGGTACCAGTGGGTAAAACTCCTTCATTCAGCCGATACACCGTCCAAACGGATGAGGCAAACAACGAGGCAAACAAAAAAAACCAAAAGCAAAAACCGCCGAGCAGGTAATAGCGCAACCCTTCACGGCTGCGAAACAGCCGTTTTTTCACAATATCGCTTCAATATTTTCCAAAGGCCTTCCGATGGCAGCCTTACCGTTCGCCAAAACAATCGGGCGTTCCAGTAAAGCAGGGTGTTCAACAATCGCCTGCAGCAGCGCATCGTTATCCAAATCCGGATTATCCAAACCCAAATCCCGATACAAATCATCCTTGACGCGCATCATGCCCCGAACCGAATCCAAACCCAATTTGTTAAAAATATCCCGTAATGCAGGCAAATCAGGCGGGTTATCCAAATACCCGACCACATCGGCCGATATCCCGCGTTCCTCCAAAAGGGATAAGGCGGCCCGTGACTTACTGCAACGCGGATTGTGGAAAATTTTGATTTCAGACATGACATTTCCTTACTTCTCCACAATCTCCTTATTATCGGCTTACGCAGGCTTTTACTCAATATCTCCCTTCGAACCATAGACAGCCGTACCAAACGGTTTACAATACCCCAATCCATATACGGAGGACAAAAAATGAAACACTTACCGCTTGCCGCAATCGCACTTGCCGGCGTACTGGTTTCCCATACCGCATCGGCAGACGAGCTTGCCGGCTGGAAAGACAATGCCGCGCAAAGCCTGCAATCACTCAAAGCCCCTGTCCGCATAGTCAATCTTTGGGCGACTTGGTGCGGCCCGTGCCGCAAAGAGATGCCGGTTATGTCCAAATGGTACAAAGCCCAGAAAAAAGGCAGCGTCGATATGGTCGGTATCGCGCTCGACACATCCGACAATATCGGTAACTTCCTCAAGCAGACCCCCGTCGGCTATCCGGTTTGGCGTTACACCGGGGCGAACAGCCGAAACTTTATGAAATCCTATGGAAACACTGTCGGCGTATTACCCTTTACCGTCGTCGAAGCCCCGAAATGCGGATACAAGCAGACCATTACCGGGGAAGTAAACGAAAAAAGCCTGACGGAAGCAGTCAAACTCGCCTATTCAAAATGCCGTTAAATCTCTTATGCCGTCTGAAATGACTTCAGACGGCATTTTTCCCTCCCAGCCTTCGGTATCCGCCAAACTTATCCACTATCTAAAAACGAACGGAATCTTTATAATCTCCGTTACTTACTTATTGTTCAGACAGCATACCGCAAACACCTCATCTTCAGGCAAACAACCTGATACAGTATGCCCTTCTATAGGAACTCCCATGATCCGTTTCGAACAAGTTTCCAAAACCTATCCTGGCGGTTTTGAAGCCCTGAAAAACGTCAGCTTCCAAATCAACAAAGGCGAGATGATTTTTATCGCAGGACACTCCGGTTCAGGCAAATCCACCGTCCTCAAGCTGATTTCGGGTATTACCAAACCAAGCAGGGGTAAAGTCCACTTCAACAACCAAGACCTCGGCATACTGACCGACAACCAAATCGGCTTTATGCGCCAACATATCGGCATCGTGTTCCAAGACCACAAAATCCTCTACGACCGCAACGTCCTGCAAAACGTCATCCTCCCGCTGAGGATTATCGGTTATCCGCCGCGCAAAGCCGAAGAACGCGCCCGCATCGCCATTGAAAAAGTCGGCTTGAAAGGGCGAGAATTGGACGATCCCGTAACCCTCTCGGGCGGTGAACAACAACGCCTGTGCATTGCCCGCGCCGTCGTTCATCAGCCTAGCCTGCTGATTGCCGACGAACCCTCAGCCAACCTCGACCGCGCCTACGCGCTCGACATCATGGAATTGTTCAAAACCTTCCACGAAGCAGGAACTACCGTCATCGTTGCCGCCCATGACGAAACCCTTATGGCGGACTACGGACACCGCATCCTGCGCCTCTCGAAAGGACGTCTCGCATGAGCATCATTCACTACGTCTCGCTACACGTCGAATCCGCACGCACCGCACTCAAACAACTCATGCGCCAACCTGTCGGCACGATACTGACCCTCCTGATGCTCGCCGTCGCCATGACGTTGCCGCTGTTTATGTATTTGGGCATCCAAAGCGGACAAAGCGTTTTAGGCAAACTCAACGAGTCGCCGCAAATCACAATCTATATGGAAACCGCTGCCGCACAAAGCGACAGCGATACCGTGCGCAGCCTGCTGACGCGCGACAAACGGCTCGACAATATCCGCTTTATCAGCAAAGAAGACGGTTTGGAAGAATTACAGTCCAATCTCGACCAAAATCTGATTTCCATGCTTGACGGCAACCCCCTGCCGGATGTCTTTATCGTTACCCCCGACCCAGCAACCACTCCCGATCAAATGCAGGCAATCTACCGAGACATTACCAAACTGCCTATGGTCGAATCCGCCAACATGGATACGGAATGGGTACAGACTCTGTACCAAATCAACGAATTCATCCGTAAAATTTTATGGTTTCTTTCACTGACGCTGGGGATGGCGTTCGTCCTTGTCGCACACAACACCATCCGCCTACAAATCCTCAGCCGCAAAGAAGAAATCGAAATTACCAAGCTGCTCGGCGCGCCCGCATCGTTTATCCGCCGCCCATTCCTTTATCAAGCCATGTGGCAGAGCATTCTTTCCGCCGCCGTCAGCCTGGGGCTTTGCGGCTGGCTGCTCTCCGCCGTGCGCCCCTTGGTCGATGCCATCTTCAAACCCTACGGGCTTAATATCGCCTGGCGTTTCTTCTACCTGGGAGAAATCGTGCTGGTGTTCAGCTTCGTCGTCGCACTGGGGATATTAGGGGCATGGCTTGCCACCACCCAACACCTGCTCGGTTTTAAAGCCAGAAAATAATCCCGATAAAATGCTGTCTGAAGCCGTTTTCAGACGGCATTTCAATTTGCCAGTATAATGGCGCATTTTTCCAATAAGGAACCCACCATGCTGACCCCGGAACAAGTAAAAGCCATGATTGAAGGCGTGGCAAAATGCGAACATATCGAAGTAGAAGGCGACGGACACCATTTTTTCGCCGTTATCGTTTCATCAGAATTTGAAGGCAAAGCACGCCTCGCGCGCCACCGCCTGATTAAAGACGGGCTCAAAGCCCAACTGGAAAGCAACGAACTGCACGCACTTTCCATTTCGGTAGCCGCCACACCGGCAGAATGGAATGCCAAAGCACAATAACCACCGCACAAAAATGCCGTCTGAAACAGCACAACGTTTCAGACGGCATTTTTTATCTCAAACCACTTACGCGCCGCGTTTTTCCAAAGCGGCTACGGCAGGCAGCTCTTTGCCTTCCAAGAACTCAAGGAACGCGCCGCCTCCGGTAGAAATATAGCCGATTTGGTCGGTAACGCCAAATTTGGCAATCGCCGCCAGCGTGTCGCCGCCGCCCGCAATCGAGAAGGCTTTGCTTTGGGCGATGGCTTCGGCAAGGGCTTTTGTGCCGCCTGCGAATTGATCGAACTCGAACACGCCGACCGGCCCGTTCCAAACGACCGTACCGGCGGCTTTAAGCAACTCGGCAAGCGCGGCGGCGGATTTCGGGCCGATGTCCAAAATCATCTCGTCTTCGGCAACGTCGGCAATGTCTTTTACCACCGCTTCAGCATCGGCGGCAAAGGCTTTGGCAACGACGACATCGGTCGGTAGCGGCACGGAACCGCCTTTAGCCGCCATTTTTGCCATAATTTTTTTAGATTCTTCCACCAAATCGTGTTCCGCCAAAGATTTACCGATGGCTTTGCCTTCCGCCAACAGGAAGGTGTTGGCAATGCCGCCGCCGACGATGAGTTGGTCAACTTTATCCGCCAGCGATTCGAGGATGGTCAGCTTGGTGGACACTTTGCTGCCGGCAACGATGGCAACCATCGGGCGCGCGGGTTGTTTCAAGGCTTTGCCCAAAGCGTCGAGTTCGCCCGCCATCAATACGCCGGCGCAGGCAACGGGCTCGGCTTGGGCAACGGCTTCAGTCGAGGCTTGGGCGCGGTGGGCGGTGCCGAACGCGTCATTGACGAACACGTCGCACAAGGCGGCATAGGCTTTGCCCAGTTCCAAATCGTTTTTCTTCTCGCCTTTGTTGATGCGCACGTTTTGCAGCATGACGACATCGCCAGCGTTCAGGGTAGGTTTGTTTTCACGCCAGTCGTTCAATACTTTCACGTCTTTACCCAACAGGCTACCCAAGTGCGCGGCAACGGGCGCGACATCGTCTTCAGGATGAAACTCGCCCTCGGTCGGGCGGCCCAAGTGGGTCATCACAATAACGGACGCGCCGTTGTCCAAGCAGTATTTGACGGACGCGAGCGAGGCGCGGATACGGGTGTCGTCGCTGATTTTGCCGCCTTTGAACGGCACGTTCATATCGGCGCGGATGAGGACGGTTTTGCCTTGAACATTTTGTTCGGTCAGTTTCAGAAATGCCATCATAAGTCCTTTTTTCAAATAGGTTTTATTGTAGGGGAATGAATCATGCCGTCTGAAACGATTCAGACGGCATGATGACCCATTTATCCGGAGATGCGCTCGATTGTCGCACCGACTTTACCGAGCTTTTTCTCAATATTTTCATAACCGCGATCCAAGTGGTAAATCTGTTCGACCACAGTTTCCCCCCGTGCTACCAAACCGGCGATAACAAGGCTGGCGGAAGCGCGCAAGTCCGTCGCCTTGACGACCGCCCCCGAAAGCTGCTCCACCCCTTGGACAAATGCCGTATTGCCCTCGGTCGTTATTTTCGCCCCCATCCGGTTTAACTCTGGAACGTGCATAAAACGGTTTTCAAAAATTGTCTCCACCACACGGCAGCTTCCCTCAGACACGGCATTCAACGCCATGAACTGCGCCTGCATATCGGTAGGAAAACCGGGATGGACGACTGTACGGATATCCACTGCCTTCGGACGTTGACGCATATCGATGGCAATCCAATCGTCTCCGACTTCGATTAACGCCCCGGCCTCGACCAATTTGTCCAAAACCACTTCCATGGTTTTCGGTGCGGCATTTCGCAAAACCACCTTGCCGCCGGTCATTGCCACCGCACACAGGAACGTACCCGCTTCAATCCTGTCGGGGACAACACTGTGTTCGCAGCCGTGCAACTCATCCACTCCTTCCACAATCATGGTTGAGGTTCCTATACCGCTGATTTTCGCTCCCATCTTTATCAGGCATTCAGCCAAATCAACCACCTCAGGCTCGATGGCGCAATTTTCCAAAACCGTCGTACCCTCGGCCAGAGTAGCCGCCATCAGCAGGTTTTCCGTACCGCCGACCGTTACCACATCCATTGCCACACGCGTGCCTTTAAGCTTACCCTTGGCTTTGACGTAACCGTGTTCGATAACAATCTCAGCACCCATCGCTTCTAAGCCTTTCAAATGCTGGTCGACAGGGCGGGAACCGATGGCACAACCGCCCGGCAGACTGACTTGCGCCTCACCGAAACGCGCCAGCGTAGGGCCGAGTACCAAAATTGAGGCGCGCATGGTTCTGACCAATTCGTAAGGGGCGCAGGTATTGTTTACCGTACCTCCGTTGATTTCAAATTCACTGATATTGTCGGTCAGAACGCGTGCGCCCATCCCTTGAAGCAGTTTTTGCGTGGTTTTGACATCAGCCAGCATGGGGACGTTTTTCAGGCGGAGCGTACCTGATGTCAGCAAGCCAGCACACATCAGCGGTAAAGCTGCATTTTTTGCACCGGAAACTGTAATTTCGCCGTTGAGCGGCCCGTTTGCGGAGATTTTCAGTTTATCCACGTTTGTTCTTCCATGATAATCTCGGGAGGTATCTCCCTGAATAAGGTATATTTTCCGAATGGCAGAATTATAAAGGATTTTTACCGCCGATACGTTGTACTGAAAAGAATTTGGTGAAATACCGGCTACTTTTAGCATTACATTAAAGAAACAAATAAAAAAGCCGAGCTTTAAAGCTCGGCTTTTTTATTTTATCTGGTGGGTCGTGAGCGATTCGAACGCTCGACCAACGGATTAAAAGTCCGCTGCTCTACCGACTGAGCTAACGACCCGATAAGTTCGAAATTCTATACATCAAGCCTAATGCTGTCAACCATTTTGTCGGCGTTCAGACGGCATTTTATTTATCAAGCTGTTTTTTCGTATAAATTAACGAGGTCAGTATCGATGCACCCAACGCGCCGAACACGACCGACAGCGAAACGGAAATCGGGATATGTACCCAATGCATTACCAACATTTTCACACCGATAAAACTCAACACGAATGCCAAGCCGTATTTCAGGAAGATAAAGCGTTCCGCCACATCCGCCAGTAGGAAATACATCGCCCGCAAACCCAAAATAGCGAAAATATTGGAAGTCAGCACGATAAACGGATCGGTGGTAACGGCAAAGACGGCGGGAATACTGTCCACAGCAAACACGACATCGCTCAATTCAATCATGACCAGCACCAAAAACAGCGGCGTGGCGATTTTTTTGCCGTTTTCGACGGTAAAAAAATTCTCGCCGTGAAACGCCGTGCCGACCGGAACGACTTTCTTGACGGCATTCAGCAGCCTGCTGTTTGCCAAATCCTCTTTCTCATCGCCTTCGGGCTTCATCATGTGTATGCCGGTATAGAGCAGGAACGCGCCGAACAGATACAGAATCCACTCGAACTGCCGAACCAGTGCCGCGCCGACGAAAATCATGACGGTGCGCAATACCAATGCGCCCAATACGCCGTACAGCAGCACGCGGTGCTGAAACTGCGGTGCGACTTTGAAGTAGCCGAATATCATCAGGAACACGAAAATATTGTCGACTGCCAACGATTTTTCCAAAATGTAGCCGGTAAAGAATTCCAATACTTTTTCTTTTGCGGCTGCCGCGCCGTAGCCGGGGTTGCCGGCGAGTTCGAAATACAGCCAGCCTGCGAACAGGCAGGATACGGCAACCCACAAGCCGCTCCATGCCAAGGCTTCTTTGACACCGACTTTATGGCTGCCGTTTTTCTTCAGCGAAAACATATCCAAGGCAATCATGACCAGCACTGCCGCAAAAAAAACGCCGTAAAACAACGGCGACCCGATACCGGGATATTCTGTCATGGTTCAATCTCCTGATTTGAAATGTAGTTGTGTTACCAGCTGATGTAGAACATAGCCTTCGCCAAAAACACAATCAGCAGCATATGGGTAAAGACAACGGCGTGTATGTATTTCGACCACCTCACGGTTAACGTGGAGCGCGCCATTTTGACGACGGCTATGGCAAAGTGCACCAACACGCTGCACGCAAGCAGGATTTTCAGCGTCAGCATCGTACCGAATGAAGTAGCAAACGGTTCGCCCAATATAGGAAGGTAGCGGTTTGCCGCCATCACGATGCCGCTGGCGAACAGCAGTCCGACCACAAACGGCATCACCCTGACGGCGCGGTAAGACATTGCCTTTTCCACTTCGCGCCGCGCCTCGCGCGACACCCGTCCCGTATGCAGGACGGACAAAACCAGCATTTCAAAAAATACGCCTCCAACAAAGGCAATGGCGCAATACAGGTGGACAATGTGCGCAACGGCATAAATGCTCATACGATACCCCTACCTAAATCTGTGAATGCCGATTGTATCACTCGCATACGGAAGCCGCATTTCGCACTGACTGGCAAATCATTTCCGCCATTCTCCCACTGGCCCCGCGATGTTGGGAAATGAATTTTTCGATACGCCCACTCATCGGTGCGCCGCTTCCTCCTTGCGCCAATACCGATTCGACCGCCTCACGCCATCCGTCTGCAGAATCCACCTGGATTGCCGCACCGGCCTCCAGTGCATGGCTGCATGCCTGTGCAAAGTTGTAGGTAGAAAAGCCGAATATCGTCGGAACGCCGCAGGAAAGCGGTTCGATGATGTTTTGACAGCCGGAATCCACCAAGCTTCCTCCGACAAAGGCGACATCGGCACTTAAATAATACGCATGCAGTTCCCCCATACTGTCCCCTATCCAGACTTGCGTATCGGCCGCCACCGGCAAACCGTCGCTGCGCCGCTGAACCTTAAACCCGAAGCGTTCTGCCGTTTCAAATGCCGTCTGAAAATGCTCTGGATGCCGTGGGACAATAACCAAAAGTGTATTTCCGCGATATTTCCGCCATGCCGCCAACAGTTTCTCCGCCTCGTCCTCCCCTTTGTATACGCGCGTACTGCCGCACACGGCAACCGGACGGCCTCCGATTCGTTTTTTAAATTTATCCGCCAGTATATTCATACATTCAGACGGCATCATGTCGTATTTGGTATTGCCGCACACACTGCTTTCCCGTACGCCTATTCGCATCAGGCGGGCTGCATCCGCCTCCGTCCGAGCCAGGCAGCCGGACAATGAAGCTGCTGCAGGACGGATCAGGCTGAGTATTTTTAAATATCCTTCCAGAGATTTTTCCGACAGCCTTGCATTTGCCAAAAACAGCGGAATCCCTTCCGCCCGACACGCCGTCATCAGGTTGGGCCAAATTTCCGTTTCCATCAATACACCGAACAAAGGGCGGTGTTCGCGCAAAAACTGCCTCACCCATGCCTTCCTGTCATAAGGCAGGTAACGGCATTGTGCATCAGGAAACACCGCCTGAGCCGTTTCCCGCCCTGTCGGTGTCATCTGGGTAATCAGCAGCGGCACGCCGGGAAAACGCTGCCTTAACTCATTCACCAGCGGTAAGGCGGCACGCGTTTCACCGACAGACACCGCATGTATCCAAATCGCGCCTCTAACCGGATGCTGATGCGGTTTGCCGAAGCGTTCCCCCCAATTTTCCCTATACGCCGGAGATTTCTCCGCCCGCTTGCGAAGCCGGTGCCGTATCAATACCGGCACAAATCGCCACAACACATCATAAAGCCATTGAAACATTAAAATTTTCCGTAAAACAAATGCCGTCTGAACGGTTCAGACGGCATATCCTGAAACAGTTTTAAATATCGTACGTCGTCGAAGCGGTATCTCCGCCTTTGCCCGTCCAGTTCGTATGGAAAAACTCGCCTCTCGGTTTATCGGTCCGTTCGTACGTATGCGCACCGAAATAGTCGCGTTGCGCCTGCAGCAGGTTGGCAGGCAGCCGTTGAGACGTATAGCCGTCTAAAAACGTAACGGCGGAAGCCATGCACGGCATGGGGATACCGCATTCGATTGCCTTGGCAACCACTTTCCGCCATGCCGGAAGGCATGTTTCCAAAATATTTTTAAAGTAAGGATCGGTACCTAAAAACACCAAATCCGGATTGTTTTCATAGGCATCGCGGATATTGCTTAAGAATGCGCTGCGGATAATGCACCCCTCGCGCCAGAGCAAGGCCGTTTTGCCGTAGTTTAAATTCCAGTTATAGGTGTCCCCCGCTTCCCGAATCAGCATAAATCCTTGCGCATACGAAATTATTTTTGATGCAAGTAATGCTTGACGCAAATTGTCGACCCATTGTTTTTTATCCCCATCCACAGGGAAAACTTTTTGTCCGAACAATTTACTGTTTTGAGTACGCTGTTCTTTCATCGAAGAAACACAACGGGCAAACACGGCTTCTGAAATCAACGTCAGCGGAATACCTAAATCCAGCGCATTGATACCCGTCCATTTCCCCGTTCCCTTTTGTCCTGCCGTATCGAGGATTTTTTCAACCAGCGGTTCGCCTCCCTCGTCTTTGTACGCCAAAATGGATGCCGTAATTTCAATAAGATACGAGTTAAGCTCGGTTTGATTCCATTCGGCGAATACTTGATGCATTTCTTCGTGGGACATACCTAGGCCATCTTTCATAAATTGGTATGCCTCGCAAATCAACTGCATATCGCCGTATTCGATGCCGTTGTGCACCATTTTGACAAAATGTCCCGCGCCATCCCTGCCGACCCAATCGCAACACGGCTCACCTTGAGGGGTTTTCGCGGCAATCGCCTGGAAAATCGGTTTAACAGCTTCCCATGCGCGCTCATCTCCGCCTGGCATAATAGACGGGCCGTGCCGTGCGCCTTCCTCCCCACCGGAGACCCCCATACCGACAAACAAAATGCCTTTTTCGGAAAGGTTACGGGTGCGTCTGGTTGTATCCGGATAATTGGCATTTCCTCCGTCAATGATGATATCGCCCTTATCCAAAAGCGGCAACAGCTGTTCGATAAAGTCGTCAACCACCGAACCTGCCTTAACCATCAGCATAATTTTTCTTGGTTTTTCCAGTTTATCAACCAAGTCCTGTAACGAATATGCGCCGATAACGTCCGTACCTTGTGCAGCACCTTTTAAAAATTCGTCAACTTTAGAAACAGTCCGGTTATAGGCAACAACCTTAAAACCATGATCGTTCATATTCAGAATCAAGTTTTGTCCCATAACGGCCAAACCGATTAAACCCAGATTGCCTTTCATTCCTGGAAGCTCCGTCATTGATTTAATTTATTAATATTAACTCTACCTGATTTACATCTGTTTAACAATATTTAACGTTTAAAGTTTTGAAAAAGGTTCTTTACGCTTTTGCCAGACTTGCGTTGAGGAATTTAATTTAAATATAAATTTAAATAATAAAAAACTGATGATATTGAGTCTGAAAACCTTCTGTGTATAACTTTTTTTTGTATTTATTTTCAATATGATGCTGTTTTGTTTGGGTGTCGGCAAGTTAGCAGGGGCTTTGTGCATTTCTGTGGATAGATTTGCTTGGAATTTAAGACCTGTGAATAACTTTACTGTTATACAGTGTTATTCTCGGTTTTGTTCCTCTGGCTGGTGTTTATATATTTCGTGAAGAATGTGGCGGGGTGATTTATGGTGTCGGATGTTGAGTATTGGTGGAAATTTTAAAAAAGGGCTGTCCTGGACAACTAGGATAAACTCGATTTTACTAATTGTTTTAAAATGGAAATTTGAACTTTTATCTCACTGTTGTTAAAACGCCGTTCGCACTCCTTTAAATACGGCTCAAAATGCTCTTTGGGAATGCCGTCAAACTTGCGTAAATGACGTTTTGCCCGGTTCCAAAAGTTCTCAATTCCATTAATATGGTTTTGTCGTTCCGCAAAATGTGTGCTGTGGTTGATACGAAAACGAAGTTTCAGCGAAGCTAAAATGGCTAAATCCGCTCACATCTAATACATCATAGCTACGATAACGATCCGTATAAACAATGCTGTCAGGTTTCACTTGTTCACGGATAATAGGAAATAAAGTAGCGGTTTGAGTATTCGGTACAGCAACCGTATACACCTTATATATTGCGTCCCATCAAAGGGGCGCATTACTTTTCTTACCATTTCGCTTCAAAAGACCGAATACGGCGACTTTACCGGCAGCACCGCGACCGCGTTTACCTTTGCGTTGTCCACCAAAATAACTTTCATCTGCTTCTACTTCGCCATTAAACATTTCTAAATGTGGACTGTTTTGATAAAAGTGTGGTTTTGATAGGCTGCAACCGTGTTTGTTTTGCCCAATTAAATGGTGATGAGTTGGAAACATTCTCCCGTTTTTTTAGACATTTGGGTTATGAATTAGAATAAATGAAGGCCGTCTGAAAGTTCAGACGGCCTTTTTTAATGGTTGTTAATGATGATGGTGGGCATGGCGTGCGGCTGCGCGTTTGGTACCGACAGGCACAATCAGCGTTGCGTAAGTATTGTCTTTCTGACATACGCTTTTATCGCCGTAATCGGTCTCGTTCACGACTTTGATTTTCCACAAACCGTCAATCAGAGTAATCACATTGACCACGCCGTTTTTATCGGTTTTGCCGGAGAAGCCTTGAGGTTCGCGGTGGTCATGGGTTGATTCCAAGTCCATTTCCGCCAAAGTGTCCGAGCTGGCGGTAACGGTGGCTTTAACCAAAGGCTCGCCTTTGTACAGGACTTTGACCGGCAAAATACCGCCGGCTTTGACTTCGTTCGGATTTTTCAGCGGAACCAGTTCCAGCTCTTGGCCGATAGGGCGGGTCAATACCGCTTCATCAACTGCGCCGTTGCCCACTTGGACAAAGCTCTTGCCGAACATTTGCGCCTGTTCGCAATAGGTTGCGCCGGTCAGCTGTTTCAAGGTTTGCTGTTTCCAGCCGTCTTGGTTTTTCGACCAGAAAGTCGGTTTGTAGGTTGCGCTAACCCAGTAGGAGCCTTCAGGCAAAGCGGCTTTGGAAACGTATTGATAGTTTTCGCCGTTATTTACCAAATCAACGGTTTTCTTTGAGCTGCCGGTCAATTGCAGCGGTTTGAAAATATGTACGCGGTCGTCGGCGATTTTTTCGACATTAGGGAAGTCATGGCTGTAACCCAAATCCGCATGCAGGATTTGGCCAGCAGGCTGATGTGTCGGTGCAGCCACCCAAACATCGTGCGCCTGCGCCACTGCGCCCAATCCCAGCAATCCTAAAAGCATCCATTGTTTCATAGTTTCTACACTCCATTTTGTTGTTGAATGAAAGGCCTTGTATTTTGGCGAGTAGAAACATTACTCTTATTTACATTTTTTGTAAATAATCAGTAATCGTAAACGATGAAAATAATAGGCTGCGGTATTTTTATTAACGCCTACNAATTCTGCTGCTGTTCTTGCAGTTACACCTGCGACAAACAGTTCAATGAGTTTATTTTGTTTATACCGGCTTAGACGACTTTTTCTCATAGGGATAATTCTAACTTAATTTGAATTTCCCTAGTTATCTAGGACAGCCCCTTAAAAAATATAGGTGATTTATGCAGGACGTTCAAAACGGAAATGACAAAAAATCCATCTTGTGTATAAGTAGTGGAAAACTTATGGAAAAGTTAAATAATTTAATAATTTTAATATGTTATTTTTGATGGCGGTGTGTATAAATAAAAAGAGGCAGTATGATGATATATAAAAATGCCGTCTGAAACATTGGTTTTCCTTGTTCAGACGGCATTGGGAGGTAAGTTGGAAGTTATCCACACTTCTTGAGGTTTAAGTCGTGAAATGCAGGCGGCAAGTCTTCGCTGTTGGAAAATTCGACCCATTCGTAGGCGGTCTCGTCCGCCAGAACTGCGCGTAAGAGCGCATTGTTAATGGCATGTCCTGATTTGTAGCCTTCGAATGCGCCGATGAGCGGATGCCCGACGATATACAAATCGCCGATGGCATCAAGAATTTTGTGGCGGACAAACTCATCGGGATAGCGTAAACCTTCGGGATTCAGGACATCCGTGTCGTCAATCACGATGGCGTTGTTCAAATTGCCGCCTAAGCCGAGATTGTGGGCGCGCATCATTTCAACTTCGTGCATAAAGCCGAAAGTGCGCGCGCGTGCGATTTCATCGATGTAGGATTTGCCCGCGAAATCGATTTCAAAAGTGGGCGAGCTGCGGTTGAAAACCGGATGGTCGAATTCGATGGTCAGGGTAACTTTAAATCCGTCATACGGTGTAAAGCGCACCCATTTTCCCGCTTCTTTGATTTCGACAGGCTTGAGGATTTTTAAAAAACGCTTTTGCGCCTTTTGGTCGACAACGCCCGCATCTTGCAGGAGGTAAATAAACGGCAGGCTGGAGCCGTCCATAATCGGGATTTCGGGCGCGTTCAGCTCAATCAGCGCATTGTCGATACCATAGGCAGACAGTGCGGACATGATGTGTTCGATGGTGCCGACGCGCACGCCTTTGTCGGTAACGATGGTGGATGAAAGGCGGGTATCGTTGATCAAATAAGGGGTCAGTTTGATTTGCCCGCCCATTTCCCCTTCCAAATCCGTGCGGCGGAATGAAATCCCGCTGTTTTCAGGCGCGGGATGCAGGGTCAGTGCGACCCGTTCGCCGGAATGCAGGCCGACTCCGGTAACGCTGATGGATTTCGCCAAAGTTCTTTGCAGCATAAACCGCTTCCTTATCAATGGGGTAAGTTGGGGAATGATACGATAAAACCGGAAAAACAGGCTATGTTTTTCAATAGTATTTGCCAATACGGATGTTTTATTTAAAACAAAATGCCGTCTGAAACGATTTGTTTGTGTTTCAGACGGCATGAGGCAGGCAGCTTTATTCGTACACTTTCAACAGCTCGACTTCAAATATCAAAGTGGCGTGCGGGGGAATCACACCGCCGGCACCGTGTGCGCCGTAACCCATTTCCGAAGGGATGGTCAGCTTGCGTTTGCCGCCTTCCTTCATGCCGCCGAAGCCTTCGTCCCAACCTTTGATAACTTGTCCGACGCCGAGCGTGATGGTCAGCGGTTGACGACGGTCGAGGCTGGAGTCGAATTTGGTGCCGTCTTCCAGCCAGCCGGTGTAGTGGACGGTGATTTCTTTACCCTTTACCGCCTCTTTTCCGAAGCCTTCCTGCAAATCCTCAATAATCAGGCTGCCCATATTTGTCCTTTCGTTGCTTGTTGGGCAAAACGGCAAGGGTAACATACCGTCCGTCGAAGTCAAATACCGCTCAAACGTCAGCTGCACCGGTGCAGCTGAAACGGCTGTGTTTGTTGGACTGTTTTATTTTTTTCGTAAAGGTTCCATGCTTTTTCATGGAAATAGAAAACGACGGTGTTGATTAGGGGCTCGACCAGCGTGACCGCCCCCGATACGCCTATACTGCCCGTCAGTACATAGGTTACACTGAAGGCGGCGCTGAAATGCAGTGCGGCAAAAGTCAGGGTTTTAAGCATCATCATCTCCTTGATTGAAAAATTAATTGAAAATTTACGGAGGAATGATAAAGATTATCATAAGGTTGCGCGGTTTAAATTTGCTATTTAATGTTAGTGTAAATAAATCATTTTCCAAATAAGGATAGAAATGATGAATCATAAAAAGATCGTTGTTTTGGATGCGGATACTTTGCCCGGTCGGGCTTTTCACTTCGATTTTCCACACGAGCTTGCGGTTTACGGCACGACAGATGCTACGGAAACGGCGGTACGCGTATGCGGTGCGCACATCGTCATCACCAATAAGGTTGTCATTTCTGCCGATATCATTGCGGATAATCCTCAGCTTGAGCTGATTGCCGTCAGTGCGACCGGCGTGAACAATGTCGATATTGGGGCGGCGGAGGCGGCGGGCGTTGCGGTATGCAATGTCCGCGCCTACGGAAACGAATCGGTTGCGGAACACGCCTTTATGCTGATGATTGCGTTGATGCGGAATTTGCCCGCCTATCAGCGTGATGTTGCGGCAGGATTATGGGAGAAGTCGCCGTTTTTCTGCCATTACGGTGCGCCGATTCGGGATTTGAACGGCAAAACGCTGGCGGTTTTCGGACGCGGCAATATAGGACGGACGCTTGCCCGATATGCACAGGCGTTCGGTATGAGGGTGGTGTTTGCCGAACACAAACACGCGCCCGCTGTGCGCGAAGGCTATGTTGCCTTTGAAAATGCGGTACGGGCTGCCGACGTGTTGTCGCTGCACTGTCCGCTGAATGCCCAAACTGAAAATATGATAGGCGAAGACGAATTGCAACAGATGAAGCCCGGTGCGGTTTTGATTAATTGCGGGCGCGGCGGGCTGGTGGATGAAAACGCGCTGCTTGCCGCACTCAAATACGGGCAGATCGGCGGGGCGGGCGTGGATGTTTTGACGCAAGAACCGCCCAAAAACGGCAATCCCTTGCTGAAGGCTCACCTTCCCAATCTGATTGTTACGCCGCATACCGCGTGGGCAAGCCGTGAAGCGTTGGACAGGCTGTTCGATATATTGTTGGCGAACATTAACGCCTTTGTGAAAGGCGAGGCGCAAAATCGGGTGGTTTGAGCTTGTCGGGATGACGAAAAAATGCCGTCTGAACGTCCAAAGGGTTCAGACGGCATTGTTTTGATATTTCTGCTTAACCGACTTTGTCGCCCGGCTGCGCGCCTGCATCCACATCCAAGAGCTTCAGTTTGCCCTCTGCCGTGGCGGCACTCAAAATCATACCTTCGGATACGCCGAATTTCGCCATTTTGCGCGGGGCGAAGTTGGCGACGGCGATGACCATGCGGCCGTTCAGCTCGGCGGGGTTGGGATAAGACGCGGCGATGCCGGAGAAGATGATGCGTTTTTCAAAACCGAAATCGAGGTCGAATTTCAAAAGTTTTGTGCTGCCTTCGACGGCTTCGCAGTTCAATACTTTGGCGACGCGCATGTCGATTTTCATAAAGTCGTCGAAGCTCGCCTGTTCGGCGACTTTTTCGTATTTGCTCTCTTCGGCGGCAGGTGCTGCTGCTGCGATACTTTGTTTGTTGGCTTCGATCAAATCATCCACTTGTTTTTGCTCCACTCGTTGCATTAAATGTTCGTATTTGTTGATGGCGTGTTCGCCCAAGGTTTCGCGTGTATTTGCCCAAGTGATGGCTTCCAAATTCAGGAATTTGGCGGCGTTTTCGGCCACTTTTGGCAATACGGGGGCGAGGTAGGCGGTCAACATGGTAAAGGCGTTGATGAGCTCGCTGCATACTTCGTGCAGGCGTGCGTCTTGACCTTCTTGTTTAGCGAGTTCCCAAGGTTTGTTGGCATCAACGTATTCGTTGACAATGTCTGCCAAGGCCATGATGTCGCGCAGGGCTTTGGCGTATTCGCGGCTTTCGTAGCATTCGGCAATGGCTTCGCTTTGCGCAGTCAGTTTTGCCAGCAATGCGCTGTCGGCTACGTCTTTCAGACGGCCTTCAAAGCGTTTGGCGATGAAGCCTGAAGCGCGGGCGGCGATGTTGACGTATTTGCCGACGAGGTCGCTGTTGACACGGCTGATAAAGTCTTGCAGGTTCAAATCGATGTCTTCGATTTTGCTGTTGAGTTTGGCTGCGATGTAGTAGCGCATCCACTCGGGGTTCAGGCCTTGTTCCAAATAGGATTTGGCGGTGATGAAGGTGCCGCGCGATTTGGACATTTTTTGTCCGTCGACGGTCAAAAAGCCGTGTGCGTACACGCCGGTCGGGGCGCGGTGGCCAGAGAAATGCAGCATGGCAGGCCAGAACAGGGCGTGGAAATAGAGGATGTCTTTGCCGATGAAATGGTACATCTCGGTTTGGCTGTCGGCTTTGAAGTATTCGTCGAAATCGACGCCGATGCGGTCACACAGGTTTTTAAACGACGCCATGTAGCCGACGGGCGCGTCCAGCCAGACGTAGAAGTATTTGCCCGGCGCGTCGGGGATTTCAAAACCGAAATACGGCGCGTCGCGGGAGATGTCCCAGTCGGACAGGGTGGTTTCTTCGCCTTCGCCCAGCCATTCTTTCATTTTGTTGAGGGCTTCGGCTTGCAGATGGGGCTTGCCGTCGTACGGGTTGTTGCCGGAAGTCCATGCTTTGAGGAAGTCGGCGCATTCGCCCAGTTTGAAGAAGAAGTGTTCGGATTCGCGCAATTCGGGTTTGGCACCGGATACGGCGGAATACGGGTTAATCAGTTCGGTCGGGGAATAGGTGGTGCCGCAGACTTCGCAGTTGTCGCCGTATTGGTCTTGGGCGTGGCATTTGGGGCATTCGCCTTTGACGAAGCGGTCGGGCAGGAACATTTGCTTTTCAGGATCGAAAAGCTGCTCGATGACGCGGCTTTCGATTTTGCCGCCGGCTTTCAGCGCGCGGTAAATGTCTTGGGAAAACTGTTTGTTTTCAGGGGAATGGGTGCTGTAATAATTGTCGTAGCCGATGCCGAAACCGGTAAAGTCGGCGAGGTGTTCTTCGCGCACTTTGGTAATCATGTCTTCGGGTGCGATGCCTTGTTTTTGCGCGGCAAGCATTACGGGCGTGCCGTGGGTGTCGTCGGCGCAGCAGTAGTAGCATTCGTTGCCGCGCAGTTTTTGGAAGCGCACCCAAACGTCGGTTTGGATGTGTTCGACCATGTGGCCAAGGTGGATGCTGCCGTTGGCATAGGGCAGGGCGGAGGTAACGAGGATTTTGCGTGTCATGGTTTATGCTTTTGGGGATAGATGGTAAAGGGGAATTATACCGTAAATACCGTCTGAAGCCTGAAAAATCGGGCTTCAGACGGCATGTTCGCAAACTATCCGGACTTATTCGACCGTAACGGATTTCGCCAGGTTGCGCGGTTTGTCCACATCGGTACCGCGTGCGAGGGCGACATGGTAGGAAAGGAGCTGCACGGGGATAGTATGCACGACGGGGGATAATTCTCCGACATGGCGCGGTGCGCGGATAACGTGCACGCCTTCTGTGGCATTAAAATTGCTGTCGAGGTCGGCAAAGACGAAAAGTTCGCCGCCGCGTGCGCCGACTTCCTGCATATTGGCTTTGACTTTGTCCAACAGGCTGTCGTTGGGCGCGATGACGACGACGGGCATGTTTTCGTCCACTAAGGCAAGCGGCCCGTGTTTCAGCTCGCCGGCAGGATAGGCTTCTGCGTGAATGTAGGTGATTTCCTTCAGTTTCAACGCACCTTCGAGGGCAATCGGGTAATGGATGCCGCGCCCTAAAAACAGCGCGCTGGTTTTCTTGGCAAACTGTTGCGCCCATGCGGCAATTTGAGGTTCGAGGTTCAGAGCGTGCTGTACGCTGCCGGGAAGCTGGCGGAGTTCTTCGGTATAACGTGCTTCATCTTCGCCGGATACCAAGCCGCGTACCTTCGCCAGCGTTACCGCCAAACCGAACAGTGCAACCAGTTGCGTGGTAAATGCTTTGGTCGAGGCGACGCCGATTTCCGCACCGGCGCGGGTATAAAGCACGAGGCTGCTTTCGCGCGGCAGGGCGGATTCCATCACGTTGCAGATGGAGAGGCTGTGGCGGTGTCCCAAAGATTTGGCGTATTTCAAAGCCTCCATCGTGTCCAGCGTTTCGCCGGATTGGGAAATGGTAATGACCAGTTGGTCGGGGTCGGCAATCACGCTGCGGTACCGGTATTCGCTGGCGATTTCGACGTCGGTCGGAATTTTGGCGATGGATTCCAACCAATATTTGGCGGTCAGCGCGGCGTAATAGGAAGTACCGCAGGCAAGGATTTTGACGCTGCGGATGCTTTCAAACACGCTTTTGGCGTTTTTGCCGAAGTTTTCAGGGATGAAGCCGCCGTCGAGGAAAACTTCCGCCGTGTCCGCAATCGCGCGCGGCTGCTCGTGGATTTCCTTTTGCATAAAGTGGCTGTACGGCCCCAGCTCCAAAGAGGCGAGCGAGAGTTCGGATACCTTGACTTTGCGTTCGGCAGGCAGGCCGTTTTTATCGGTCAGCCGTTTGATGCCGTCTGAAGCCAGCAGCGCGATGTCGCCGTCTTCGAGGTACGCCACGCGGCGCGTAAAGGCGATGACGGCGGACACGTCCGAAGCGATAAAGGTTTCATCGTCGCCCAAAGCGACCAAAAGCGGGCAGCCCATACGCGCCACAACTAATTCATCAGGCTTGTCTTGGGCAATAACCGCGATGGCGTATGCGCCGTGGAAACGTTTGACCGCTTTCTGCACGGCTTCAAACAGCCTGCCGCCGTTTTGCGCGTATTCGTGATTGATGCTGTGGGCGATGACTTCGGTATCCGTTTGCGATTCAAAACGGTATCCCAAACCTTCCAAGCGTTTGCGTTCGCTTTCAAAGTTTTCGATGATGCCGTTGTGCACAACCGCAATCATCCCGCCGCAGATGTGCGGGTGGGCGTTCGGCTCGGTAACGCCGCCGTGTGTCGCCCAGCGCGTATGTCCGATGCCGATGCCGCCGCTGATGCCTTTTTCGCGTGCTGCGTCCTCCATAAGCTGCACGCGTCCAACACGGCGCACGCGTTTGATTTTGCCGTCGGTGTTGACGGCAATGCCTGATGAGTCATAACCCCTGTATTCGAGGCGTTTGAGGCCGTCGGTCAGAAAATCGACGACGTTGTGATGGGCGCGGATGGCGCCGACGATACCGCACATAACTGTTCCTTAGTATCAGGTTGAAAAAAAACAGGCGCGGACGGCTCCCGTGCCGCACCTCGCGTTTCGGATTATAAACCGCCTCCCGCGCCGGAAAACAGCAAAATGCCGTCTGAAGGCTTGGGCTTGCTCAAAAAAGGAGGGATTTCCCCGCCTGACCGGGATGGGCGTTCAGACGGCATTGCCTGCCGCCGGTTTATATAGTGGATTAACAAAAACCAGTACAGCGTTGCCTCACCTTAGCTCAAAGAGAACGATTCTCTAAGGTGCTGAAGCACCGAGTGAATCGGTTCCGTACTATTTGTACTGTCTGCGGCTTCGTCGCCTTGTCCTGATTTTTGTTAATCAACTATAGTTTTTGCAAATCAATATTGACAAGCTGAAAAAAAAAAACAATATACTCACCCGGTCTTAATGTTAAAGGAGTATGGAAATGAAACAAATGCTTTTGGTCGTCGGCGTGGCGGCGGTGTTGGCGGGCTGCGGCAAGGATGCCGGCGGTTACGAGGGTTATTGGCGTGAAAAGTCGGACAAAAAAGAGGGTATGATTGCCGTCAAAAAAGAAAAAGGCAATTACTTCCTTAATAAAATCAACGTGTTTACAGGCGAGGAGGAGTCTTTGCTTTTGTCTGAAAAAGACGGCGCGCTTTCGATAAATACGGGGATAGGGGAAATCCCGATCAAACTTTCCGACGACGGGAAAGAGCTGTATGTCGAACGCAGGCAGTATGTGAAAACCGATGCGGCGATGAAGGACAAAATCATCGCCCATCAGAAAAAGTGCAGACAAACGGCACAGGCATACCTCGACGCGCAAAAGGCGTTGCCGTCAAACCAAACGTATCAGCAGCATCAGGCGGCGATCGAGCAGTTGAAACGGCGGTTTGAAGCCGAGTTTGACGAATTGGAAAAAGAAATCAAATGCAACGGCAGACCCCGGGCATTGTTGCTTTAGCGGAGGATAACCGGGAGGATGCCGCCGTCCGAATCGGACGTGCGGTTTCCGTACCGGTACGGGCGGGCAGGAATGTCCGCCTTTTTTTGTTCGGACGCGTTTGAATATCCGTTTGATTCCGATCGTTTGCAAGGGGGTATTTCCGTTCGGGCGGAAATCCATTCCGTCAAATAAAAAAAAGCATTTTGTCCAGCCGGCTTGTGCCAGAGGTATCGCAAAACTTCGCCTTAATGCGCCCGATTGGCCGTGATGGGCTTCAGACGGCATTGTTTGCCGGTTTACGGGCGGTATTCGGGCTTCATGCCGTTGGGCAGAAGCTGCCAGACGTAACCTGGTTCTTTCATTTTACCTGCCGTTTCCCCCGCTTCGTCGCCGTAACCCCAGAAATAATCCACGCGCACCGCGCCTTTAATCGCGCTGCCGGTATCCTGCGCCATAATCAGGCGGTTGAGGGCTTTGCGGGTAACCGGGTGGGCGGTGGCGACAAATAAGGGCGCGCCCAAGGTAATGTAGTGCCGGTC
The DNA here is from genome assembly GCF_050896295.1 of Neisseria sp. SLRRB23. NCBI lineage: Bacteria > Pseudomonadati > Pseudomonadota > Betaproteobacteria > Neisseriales > Neisseriaceae > Neisseria > Neisseria sp. SLRRB23. Next base: position 23,294 of record NZ_JBPBFH010000005.1, on the reverse strand, counting down.
TACTGCGCCGGCATATTCCCCCATCAGCGGAGTGCCCAGTGCGCCGACGGGGCCGTCATTGCTGCTTCCTGCAAGCTCGCGGAAAAAGACATAGCTGGGGTTTTGCCCCAAAACTTCGGCGAGGCGTTGTGGATTTTGCCGCATATAGGCTTTGATGCCCTGCATCGAGGTCTGCCCGAGTTTGAGGTAGCCTTTGTCCGCCATATAGCGTCCGATGGAAACATAGGGATGTTCGTTTTTGTCGGCATAGCCGATGCGGATGTATTTGCCGGACGGGGTTTTCAGACGGCCCGAGCCTTGTATGTGCATGAAAAAGAGTTCGACGGGGTCTTCGGCATAGCCGAGGATGGGGGCTTTGCCGTCAAGCGCGCCGCCGTTGATTTGGTTGCGCGTGTGGTAAGGGAGGAAGCGGCTTCCTTCAAACCTGCCTTTGATTGCCGTTGTGCGCGCGGTGATGGGGAATTGGGAGAGGTCGGCGGTATGTGTGCCGCCGGTATTGTCGATTGTGCCGCTGTTTTTTCCCGTCTGCCTGATGCGGACAAGGGCTTTCCCGCCCCGCAAACCGGCAGGCAGCGGGACGGAGATAAAATCGTCGGGAATGCCGTAAATCGGGAAGCGGGCCTGTTCCGTCCGCCTGTCGTCGCCTTTCAGCACCGGTTCGTAATAGCCGGTAACCGTACCGGCAAGGCTTCCGTTGCCTGCAACCTGCCACGGCGTGAAATAGCGTTCAAAAAACTGTTTTGCCTGAAAGGAATGGACGGGGGTTTGAAAGGCTTGGGCACACACATCCTGCCAGCCTTGGCGGTTTTTCAAATTTGAGCAGCCAAGCTGGAAAGACTGCAGGCTTTGGGTAAAGTTTTGCGTGCTCCAGTGCGGCAGGCTGTCGTGAGGAACCGCCGTGTAAACCGCCCCTCCGCCTGAAACCGTAGTGCCGACAGGAAAAGGGGTACCCGCAGGGCGGTCAGGGCCTTGAATAACGGATGTGTCAGGAATCGGGAGGGTTTGGATGCTTTTGCTTTGACAGGCGGCAAGAATGGCGGCAACCATGCTGAATAGTGCCGTTTGAAACAGGTGTTTTTTCATAATGGACAATGACGTTGAAATACTTGAGTCGGATTTTCAAGCGACTGATTTTTTAAAGGTTTGAAAAAGGAAATTTTAACACAGCCCTGAAGTTTTCCGGCGGTGGGGTAGTTTGAAAAAAATATGGCAAAATAGTTTGTATTCTTATTTACAAGTCATATAAATGTCCTGATAATATACCGTCCATTTACTTATAAACTGATACTTATGCTGGTTGCTTTTTTAATTATGTTGCGCGAGGGTATCGAAGCTGCACTGATTGTCGGTATCGTTGCGGGTTTTTTGAAACAGTCCGGACATTCCAAACTGATGCCTAAGGTCTGGTTCGGGGTCGTCCTTGCTTCTTTGATGTGTCTGGGGCTGGGATACGGCATCCATTCGGCAACGGGCGAGATTCCCCAGAAGCAGCAGGAGTTCGTCGTCGGCATTATCGGTTTGGTTGCCGTCGCGATGCTGACTTATATGATTTTATGGATGAAAAAGGCGGCGCGTTCGATGAAGCAGCAGCTTCAGGATTCTGTACAGGCGGCTTTGAACCGTGGTAGCGGTCAAGGATGGGCCTTGGTCGGTATGGCGTTTCTTGCCGTGGCGCGCGAAGGTTTGGAGAGCGTTTTTTTCCTGCTTGCCGTATTCAAACAGAGCCCGACGTGGCAGATGCCGGCTGGTGCGGTAGCGGGGGTTTTGGCTGCCGCCGTGATTGGCGCGTTGATTTATCAGGGCGGGATGCGCCTGAATCTGGCGAAGTTTTTCCGTTGGACAGGAGCGTTTTTGATTGTCGTTGCCGCCGGTCTGCTTGCCGGCTCGCTGCGCGCGCTGCATGAGGCAGGTATTTGGAACGCGCTTCAGGACATTGTGTTCGACTCATCAAAATATTTGCACGAAGACAGTCCGTTAGGTGTGCTGCTCGGCGGATTTTTCGGCTATACCGACCATCCGACGCAGGGCGAGGCCTTGGTTTGGCTGCTGTACCTTATTCCTGTCATGACTTGGTTTTTACGCGGCAGTAGGCCGTCTGAAACTTTAACCCGTAAAGAGGAGCTGAAATGAGAAAACTCAATTTGACCGCATTGTCCGTGATGCTTGCCTTAGGTTTGACTGCTTGCCAGCCGCCGGAAGCGGAGAAAGCCGCGCCGGCTGCGTCCGGTGAGACCCAATCCGCTAACGAAGGCGGTTCGGTCAGTATCGCCGTCAACGACAATGCCTGTGAACCGATGAATCTGACCGTACCGAGCGGACAGGTTGTGTTCAACATTAAAAACGACAGCGGCCGCAAGCTCGAATGGGAAATCCTGAAAGGCGTGATGGTGGTGGACGAGCGCGAAAACATCGCCCCCGGACTTTCCGACAAAATGACCGTAACCCTGTTGCCGGGCGAATACGAAATGACTTGCGGCCTTTTGACCAATCCGCGCGGCAAGCTGGTGGTAACCGACAGCGGCTTTAAAGACACCGCCAATGAAGCGGATTTGGAAAAACTGTCCCAACCGCTCGCCAACTATAAAGCCTACGTTCAAGGCGAGGTTAAAGAGCTGGTGGCGAAAACCAAAACCTTTACCGAAGCCGTCAAAGCAGGCGACATTGAAAAGGCGAAATCCCTGTTTGCCGCCACCCGCGTCCACTACGAACGCATCGAACCGATTGCCGAGCTTTTCAGCGAACTCGACCCCGTCATCGATGCGCGTGAAGACGACTTCAAAGACGGCGCGAAAGATGCCGGGTTTACCGGCTTCCACCGTATCGAACACGCTCTTTGGATAGAAAAAGACGTGTCCGGCGTGAAGGAAACCGCAGCCAAACTGATGACCGATGTCGAAGCCCTGCAAAAAGAAATCGACGCATTGGCATTCCCTCCGGGCAAAGTGGTCGGCGGCGCGTCCGAACTGATTGAAGAAGTAGCGGGCAGTAAAATCAGCGGCGAAGAAGACCGTTACAGCCACACCGATTTGAGCGACTTCCAAGCCAATGTGGACGGTTCGAAAAAAATCGTCGATTTGTTCCGTCCGTTGATCGAGGCCAAAAACAAAGCCTTGTTGGAAAAAACCGATACCAACTTCAAACAGGTCAACGAAATTCTGGCGAAATACCGGACCAAAGACGGTTTTGAAACCTACGATAAGCTGAGCGAAGCCGACCGCAAAGCGTTACAGGCCCCTATTAACGCGCTTGCCGAAGACCTTGCCCAACTTCGTGGCATACTCGGTTTGAAATAAGCCTTAAGCGTTCAGACGGCATTTGGCGACAGATGCCGTCTGAAATTTTATCTACAAAACTGGAAAGGTATTGAAAAAGGCGGAGATTTCCGTTCCCCGCGTTCCGCTGTATCGGATACAGAGTTTAAACAAAGGATAAAACATGAGTACGAATAACCCGACACAACCGACCAGGCGCACTCTCTTTAAAACTGCGATCGCAGCCGGAGCAGTCGGCGCAATCGGAGGTTATCTCGGCGGCAAAAAACAGGGCGAAACCGCCGAACGCACCGCTGAAAGCCAACACTCGCCCCAAGCTTATCCCTGCTACGGCGAACATCAGGCAGGCATCGTTACGCCGCAGCAGGCGTTTTCCATTATGTGCGCCTTCGACGTAACTGCGCAAAGTGCCAAGCAGCTGGAAAACCTGTTCCGCACGCTGACCGCCCGCATCGAGTTTCTCACCCAAGGCGGCGAATACCAAGACGGCGACGACAAACTCCCGCCAGCCGGTAGCGGCATTTTGGGCAAAGCCTTCAACCCCGACGGATTGACTATTACCGTGGGGGTGGGCAGCAGCCTGTTTGACGGCCGATTCGGACTCAAAGACAAAAAACCGGTTCATTTGCAGGAAATGCGCGACTTCTCCAACGATAAGCTGCAAAAAAGCTGGTGCGACGGCGATTTGAGCCTGCAAATCTGCGCCTTCACCCCCGAAACCTGCCAAGCCGCCCTGCGCGACATCATCAAACACACCGCCCAAACCGCCGTTATCCGCTGGAGTATCGACGGGTGGCAGCCCAAATCCGAACCCGGCGCGATGGCGGCGCGCAACCTGTTGGGCTTCCGCGACGGCACGGGCAACCCCAAAGTTTCCGATCCTAAAACCGCCGACGAGGTTTTGTGGACGGGTGTGGCCGCCAACAGCCTCGACGAACCGGAGTGGGCGAAAAACGGCAGCTATCAGGCAGTCCGCCTTATCCGCCACTTTGTCGAGTTTTGGGGCAGGACGCCGCTTCAAGAGCAAACCGACATTTTCGGGCGGCGCAAATACAGCGGCGCGCCGATGGACGGCAAAAAAGAAGCCGACCAACCGGATTTTGCCAAAGACCCCGAGGGCAATACCACGCCCAAAGACAGCCATATACGCCTGGCGAATCCGCGCGATCCCGACTTCCTCAAAAAACACCGCCTCTTCCGCCGCGCCTACAGCTATTCGCGCGGACTCGCCTCAAGCGGACAGCTTGATGTCGGGCTGGTGTTCGTCTGCTATCAGGCAAACCTTGCCGACGGATTCATCTTCGTGCAAAACCTCCTTAACGGCGAACCGCTGGAAGAATACATCAGCCCCTTCGGCGGCGGCTATTTCTTCGTCTTGCCCGGCGTGGAAAAAGGCGGCTTCTTGGGACAAGGGCTGTTGGGCGTATAAACCTGCCTGACGGACAAATGCCGTCTGAATCCGATAAGGGGTTCAGACGGCATTTTACTGTTTGGGCGGTCAGGCTTTTTTGACGAATTCGGATTTTAAATTCATCGCGCTGCCGTCGATTTTACAGCCGATGTTGTGATCGCCTTCCTGTAGGCGTATGCCTTTGACCTTCGTACCTTGTTTGATCACCATCGAGCTGCCTTTTACCTTGAGATCTTTAATGAGGATGACGGTATCGCCGTTTTGCAGCGCCGCGCCGTTGGCATCGCGCACTTCTTCGGCGGCTTCGGCTGCGGCGGATTCGGTTTTATTCCATTCGTGGGCGCATTCGGGGCAGATGTATTGTCCGCCGTCTTCATAGGTGTATTCGGAGGCGCATTGTGGGCAAGGGGGTAATGACATAGTTTGCCGTCCTTATCAGATGTTTGTTTTGGGATGCCGTCTGAAACCTGAAACCGGCTTCAGACGGCATGGCTTTATTGTTTGTCTTTTTCCGGCCTCACCCAGCCTTCGATGACGGTTTGGCGGGCGCGGGCGAGGGCGAGTTTGCCGTCTTCGACATTGCGGGTAATCGTGCTGCCCGCGCCGGTGGTTACTTTGTTGCCGATTTTGACGGGGGAGACCAAGACGCAGTTTGAACCGATGCGCACTTCGTCGCCGATGACGGTTTTGTGTTTGTGCACGCCGTCGTAGTTGGCAATAATCGTACCTGCGCCGAAGTTGGTTTTGCTGCCGACTTCGGCATCGCCTATGTAGGTGAGGTGGTTGGCTTTGGTGCCTTTGCCGATGGCGGCGTTTTTGATTTCGACGAAGTTGCCGACGTGTACATCGTCTGAAAGGCGGGCTTGCGGACGCAAACGGGCGTATGGGCCGATTTGGTTGTTTTCGCCGACTTCGCAGTCTTCAAGGTGGGAGAAGGGGGCGATTTTGCTGTTTGCGCCGATTTTGGCGTTTTTGATGACGCAGTTTGCGCCGATTTCGACGTTGTCGCCGATTTCGACTTCGCCCTCAAAGATACAGTTCACATCAATTACGACATCCTGTCCGTGTTTCAGACGGCCGCGTAAATCGAAACGTGCCGGATCGCGCAGGGTTACGCCTGCTTTGAGCAATTCTTGCGCCTGTTCGGTTTGAAAGATGCGTTCGAGTTCGGCGAGCTGGCGTTTGTTGTTCACGCCGGCGGCGAGGTGGGAGGCGCGGACTTGGACGGGATGAACTTTAATACCGTCGGCAACGGCTTTGGCAATGAGGTCGGTTAAATAATATTCGCCTTGGGCATTGTTGCTGGAGAGGCTGTTCAGCCAGTTTTCCAGTTTGGCGTTGGGCAGAACCAAAATGCCGGTATTGATTTCTTTCACGGCTTTTTGGGCGGCACTTGCGTCTTTTTCTTCGACAATGGCGGTTACGCTACCGTTGCTGTCGCGGATGATGCGCCCCAAGCCTGTCGGGTCGGCGGGCACGTCGGTCAACAGCCCGACTTCGTTGCCTGCGGCTTCGAGCAGGGTTTCGAGGGTTTCAACGTCAATTAAAGGAACGTCGCCGTACAACACCAGCGTGCGGCCTTCGGCGGCAAGGTGCGGCAGTGCGGTTTTGACGGCGTGGCCGGTGCCGAGCTGTTCGGTTTGTTCGACCCAGACGACATCGCGTTTGACGTTGTCTAAAACTTGCTCTTTGGCGTGGCCGACGACGACGCAGATGTTTTGCGGATTCAGTGCGGCGGCGGTGTCGATAACGCGCTCGACCATGGGCTTGCCGCCGATGCAGTGCAGCACTTTGGGCATTTTGGAATACATGCGCGTGCCTTTGCCGGCGGCGAGGATGACGATGTTTAAAGTGTTGTGCGGCATGACGGTTTCCTGTGCAATGCCGTCTGAAGCAGCTTCAGACGGCATAGGGTAGGTTTATCGGTTTTGAAACTTTGGTTTTTGCCAGTGTTGACGGGACTCTTCGTCGGCGTTGTTGCCGGTTTGGTTGGGCAACACGGCATGGCGTTCGGGGCGGTATTGGTTGTAGTTCATATTTTTCGAGTAGCTGCCGTCTTGGTAATAAACGGGTGTACCGGCAGGATATTTTTGACGGACGGCGGTTTTGCCGTTTTCGTTCCGGTAGGTTTCCCATGAGCAGCCCGACAAAAGGGCGGCGGCAGTCATCAGAATAAGGAAGGTTTTACGCATGGCTTTTCTTTCGTATTTTCGGGGTTTAGGGGGTATTGTAATGATTTTGGCGGTGTTCTGACAAAGTTTCTGCATACTGTGCCAGTTGCGCCATATCGCGTGCGCAGGCGTCGATAAAGGGCAGCTCGTGCACTTTTGCACCGAACCAGACGGTTTTCATGCCCAATGCTTTTGCCTGATGGAGGTTGTCCGCGCTGTCGTCCACCATAATGCAGCGTTCGGGCGGTACGTCCAATAGGCGGCAGACGTTGAGATACGCTTGCGGATTGGGTTTGTATAGCAGTCCGAAATCATCCGTGCCGAACAGTGCGTCGAAACGGTTTTCCAAACCGAGTGCGCCGACAACGGCACGGACGTAAAACGACGGGCCGTTGGAAAAAACCGCCTTGCGCCCGTTCAGACGGCATAGGGTGTTTTCCGTATCCGCCATGCCGTGCAGCCTGGTCAGGATTGCATCGATCGGATGGCTTTCGCGCAAAAATTCGGCGATGTCGATTTCGGGATGGTGGATTTGCAGTCCGGCGAGCGTTGCGCCGTAACGGTGCCAATAGTCTTGACGCAGGTCGGACGCGGCGGATTCGGATAGTTTGAGGCGGCGTGCCATATAGCGTGTCATAGTGCGGTTGATGAGTGTGAAGATGCCTGCGTCGGCATCGTGCAGCGTGTTGTCGAGATCGAACAGCCACACGGTCGGATTTTCTTGCATTTTGAACCGTGAAAATTTGTTAGAATGTTATTTTACAGCGAATAGAGGAGGACTCGGAATGAAACAGAAAATTTGGCTGCTGCCGCTGCTGGCGGTTTCGGCATACCTGCAGGCGCAGACGGAAGTCAGGCTGGCGGTGCATAAGTCATTCAGCCTGCCCAAAGGGCTGATTGCGCATTTCGAGCGGGCAAACGATGCGAAGGTGTCGATTATCCAGGCGGGCGGCGCGAACGAAATGCTCAACAAACTGATTTTGAGCCGCGCCAACCCAATCGCCGACGCGGTGTACGGTTTGGACAACGCCAATATCGGCAAGGCGCGGGAAATGGGTATTTTGGCGGCGGCGCAACCCGAATCCGCCCCCGTCGCGGTCGGGCTGCCTTCGGCTTTGGCGGTCGATTACGGCTATGTGTCCGTCAATTACGACAAAAAATGGTTTGAAGGCAAAAAGCTGCCCCTGCCGCAAACCCTGCAGGATTTGACCCGGCCCGAATATAAAAACCTATTGGTCGTGCCGTCTCCCGCCACGTCTTCCCCCGGGCTGGGCTTCCTGATGGCGAACATCAGCGGCATGGGCGAAGAAGGCGCGTTCAAATGGTGGGCACAGATGCGGCAGAACGGCGTGAAGGTCGCCAAAGGCTGGAGCGAGGCGTATTACACCGACTTTTCGCACAACGGCGGCGCGTATCCGCTGGTGGTCGGCTATGCCGCCAGCCCTGCGGCGGAAGTGTATTTTTCCAAAGGCAAATACAGCGAGCCGCCGACGGGCAACCTGTTTTTAAAAGGCGGCGTATTCCGTCAGGTTGAAGGCGCGGCGGTCTTGAAGGGCGCGAAACAGCCGAAGCTGGCGGCAAAACTGGTGCAATGGCTGCAAAGTCCGGAAGTGCAGCAGGCGGTTCCGTCTGAAATGTGGGTTTCCCCCGCCGTCAAAAACACGCGCCTGCCCGACGTGTTCCGCTTCGCCCAAGCACCGACGTACACGGATTCCCCTTCCCGTGCCGACATCAACGCCAAACAGCGAGGCTGGGTCGGACGCTGGATTAAAACGGTATTGAAGTAAAAAATGCCGTCTGAAAAAGGATCGGTAGGAATGGAAGCGTTAAACACCATCGCCCGAAACCTGACCATGAAGCGCGAAACCGTAACCTGTGCCGAATCCTGCACGGGTGGGCTGCTTGCCGCCGCATTTACCAGTGTGGCAGGCAGTTCGCAATGGTTCGATCAAAGTTTTGTAACATACAGCAACAAAGCCAAAGAAGAACGTTTGGGTGTATCGCCGGCAACCCTGCTCGAATACGGCGCGGTCAGCCGCCAAACCGTCCGCGAGATGGCGCGAGGCGCACAAATTGCGGCTCAGGCGGATTACGCCGTCGGTATTTCCGGCATCGCAGGCCCTGGCGGCGGCAGCGAAAGCAAACCCGTCGGTACGGTTTGGTTCGGGTTTGCCTTTCCGGGCGGAAGTTGCGAAGCAATGCGCCGTTTTGACGGCAACCGCGAATCCGTCCGCGCGCAGGCGGTCGCCTTCGCGTTGGAAAGGTTGGCGGGGCTGGTTGAAAACGGCGGCGATGCCGTCTGAACAAAATCTCCGTCTGGACAAAATCCCCATCGGATAAAAAATGCCGTCTGAAACGTTTCGGGTTTCAGACGGCATTTTGTCGGGTTAGGCGGCGGTGCGGTTTATTTCACTTTGCCTTTCAATGCGCCGTAGCCTGCCGCGTCCATTTGTTCCAGCGGGATGAATTTCAGACTCGCGCCGTTGATGCAGTAGCGCAGTCCGCCTTTGTCGCGCGGGCCGTCGGGGAAGACGTGTCCCAAGTGTGAATCGGCGGCGTGGCTGCGCACTTCGGTGCGGCGCATGTTGTAGCTGAAATCGTCGTGTTCGGTAACGGATTTTGCATCAATCGGGCGCGTGAAGCTCGGCCAGCCGCAGCCGGAATCGAATTTGTCGGCGGAGCTGAACAGGGGTTCGCCGCTGACAACGTCCACATAAATGCCGGGTTTGAACAAATGGTCGTATTCGTGGCTGAAGGCGTATTCGGTCGCGCTGTTTTGGGTCACTTGGTACTGCTCTTCGGTCAGGGTGCGTTTGAGTTCGGCGTCACTCGGTTTTTTATACGTTGCCGCATCGAAGCCTTTGCCTTGCGGGGCGGTTTTGGTTTTGCCCTGCAGCGGTTCGTCGGCTTTGCGGATGTCGATGTGGCAGTAGCCGTTGGGGTTTTTAATCAGGTAGTCCTGATGGTATTCCTCAGCGTTGTAGAAGTTTTTCAGCGGCTCGTTTTCGACGACGAGGGGAAGTTTGTATTTTTGCTGCTCGCGTTTGAGGGCGGCGGCGATAACGGCTTTTTCGGCAGGGTCGGTGTAGTACACGCCGCTGCGGTATTGCGTGCCGGTGTCGTTGCCTTGTTTGTTGAGGCTGGTCGGATCGACGACGCGGAAATAGTATTGCAGGATGTCGTCGAGGCTGAGTTTGTCGGCATCGTAGGTAACTTTGACGGTTTCGGCGTGGCCCGTATGGCGGTAGGACACGTCTTCATAGCTTGGATTTTTCGTGTTGCCGTTGGCGTAGCCGGATACCGCGTCAACCACGCCGTCTATGCGTTGGAAATAGGCTTCCAAGCCCCAGAAGCAGCCGCCGGCGAGGTAGATGGTGCGCGTGTTCATGATTTTTGAATCCTTTTTCTGAGTGTCGGGTTTGTAGAACGAATGTTTCAAACTGCCCAAATCGGCATTCGGGTCGCGGATTAACGCCAACGCCTGCGCTTCGTTGATGCTGCCTTTGACGATGCGCTGCACGTCGCCGTCTTTACCGATTAACGCCCACGAGGGGTAAACGCTGATATTCAGGCTTTGGGCGATGGTGCCGCCGTTGTCGGTTACGACGGGCAGCTTGGGATAGTTCAAACCGGCATACCATTTTTGGAAGTCGCCGTCTTTTTTCTCGTGCAGAAAGCCCGGAGACGCGACGGTAATCAGGTTGGCGGAACCGAATTTTGCATCTTGCGCCCATTTTTCGGTCTGCCCCAATTCGGACAAACACAAAGGACACCAGCTTGCCCAGAATTTAATCAGCGTCGGTTTGTCTTTTTTCAAATAAACATCGGCGGGGCGGTTGTCTGCGGTTTTCAAAGTGGATAAAGTGTGCGGCACGGTCGCGGCTTCGGCATCGGCGATTTTGGGCGAACATGCGCCCAGCGCAAACAGGCAGCCGAACTTAGCGCAAAGGGAAAAGAAAGTACGGGGTTTCATTTTAATGTTTCCTGTGTGGACGGTTTGTATGATTAGACGTTTGAGATGCCGAAACCTTACAGCCCGGATTTTCAGACAACCTTGCCGCGTAAAATACGCTACAATACTCCCTATTTCAAGTTTCTAAAATTAAAAGGAAAATTCAATGTTCAGCTTCTTCCGTCGCAAGAAAAAACAGGAAACTCCGGCTCCAGAGGAGGCTCAAATTCAGGAAACCGCAGCAAAAGTAGAATCTGAAGTTGCTCAAATAGTTGAAGATATTAAAGAAGATGCTGAATCTTTAACGGAAAGCGTCAAAGGGCAGGTCGAATCGGCTGTTGAAACCGTCAGTGGTGCGGTTAAACAGGTAAAGGAAACCGTTGCCGAGATGCCGTCTGAAGCGGCTGAGGTTGCGGAAAAAGCAGCGGAACAAATCGAAGCGGTAAAAGAAGCCGTTGCCAAAACCGTCGGCGAGGCTGTCAAACAGGTTCAAGAAGCTGTTGCCGCGATGCCGTCTGAAGTGGCTGAAGCTGCTGAGGAAGCAGCAGAACAAGTCGAAGCGGCAAAAGAAGCTGTTGCCGAAACCGTCAGCGGTGCGGTTGAACAAGTAAAGGAAGCCGTTGCCGAAATGCCGTCTGAAGCAGAGGAAGCGGCTGAAAAAGCAGCGGAATATGTTGAATCCGCAAAAGAAGCCGTTGCCGAAACCGTCGGCGAGGTTGTTGAACAGGTTCAAGAAGCTGTTGCCGCAATGCCGTCTGAAGCTGCCGCGCCAACCGAAGAATCCAAACCGAGTTGGGCGGCGCGTTTGAAACAAGGCTTGACCAAATCGCGCGACAAAATGGCGAAATCGCTGGCGGGCGTGTTCGGCGGCGGGCAAATCGACGAAGATTTATACGAAGAGCTGGAAACCGTGCTGATTACCAGCGATATGGGCATGGAAGCGACGGAATACCTGATGAAAGACGTGCGCGACCGCGTCAGCCTCAAAGGGCTGAAAGACGGCAACGAATTGCGTGGCGCGCTGAAAGAAGCCTTGTACGACCTGATTAAGCCTCTGGAAAAACCGCTGGTGTTGCCCGAAACGAAAGAGCCTTTCGTGATTATGCTTGCCGGTATCAACGGCGCGGGCAAAACCACGTCTATCGGCAAACTTGCCAAATATTTCCAAGCGCAGGGTAAATCCGTATTGCTGGCGGCAGGCGACACCTTCCGTGCCGCCGCGCGTGAGCAGCTTCAGGCTTGGGGAGAACGCAACAACGTAACCGTGATTTCGCAAACCACGGGCGATTCCGCAGCCGTTTGTTTTGATGCCGTCCAAGCCGCCAAAGCGCGCGGCATCGACATTGTGCTGGCCGACACCGCCGGCCGTCTGCCCACGCAGCTTCACTTGATGGAAGAAATCAAAAAAGTGAAGCGTGTGTTGCAAAAAGCCATGCCCGACGCGCCGCACGAAATCATCGTCGTGCTTGATGCCAACATCGGGCAAAACGCCGTCAACCAAGTCAAAGCCTTTGACGACGCATTGGGGCTGACCGGTTTAATCGTTACCAAGCTAGACGGCACGGCAAAAGGCGGCATCCTCGCCGCGCTTGCCTCCGACCGTCCAGTTCCCGTCCGCTACATCGGCGTAGGCGAAGGCATAGACGATTTGCGCCCGTTTGACGCGCGCGCGTTTGTGGAAGCACTGCTGGATTGAGCCGAAATGCCGTCTGAAAACGGCAGGTTGGTGTTTGAGGGAGGCGGTGGAATCGGTAGTGGAAATTGGTGGAGTCGGTGGGCTGAAGCCCCCCCTACGGCACTGTAAGGTTAATTTGTAGGGGGGGCTTCAGCCCACCAACCCCACTCCTTCCCAAAAAATGCAAACACCCCCGCGCCTGACACATTTACCGTACAAAATACCGAAACCGCCTCATACGGTATTTCACAAACCTTAACCCCTGCGCGTAAAAAACGTATAAACCCGAAACCGTTGCCGCCGCATCCCCTATAATTTCATCCAATAAAAAAAACGAGGCACATATCATGGCGAAAAAATTCCCCATATTCCCCAAAAACCCCGAGCGCATCTGCTGGGGGTGCGACAAATATTGCCGCGAAGACGATTTACAGTGCGGCAACGGCTGCGAGCGCATCCAACACCCCATCGAGCTGGACGGGCGCGAGTGGTACAAAAAAGGCGACTGGAGCAACCTCTTGAGCGAGGAGCAGCAAATCGAGCTGGGCTTGAAAGAAGCCCCGAAACCCGCCAAACCCCATATCAAGCTCCCCCTCAAAAACAAAACCGCCTGATTCCCCTTTTCCCTGCCTGTGCCCGCCTTGCACCTGCCTGCCGAATACGGCGACCACAACGGTAATGAGGCAAACCGCCGCCCTTTCCGCCCCGTCGAAAACGGCGGATTTTTTTGCATCAAGGAAACAGCCCGACAGAAATACCGCTTCAACAAAGCCGTGTTGTAACGGCAGACTGATGCCGTCATTCCCGCGCAGGCGGGAATCCAAACCTTAAGGCAGTGGCAATATTTAAAGATTATCTGAAAGTTTGAGGTTCTAGATTCCCGTTTTCACGGGAATGACGAAAGGTTGCGAGAATCCGGCTTGTTCGGTTTCGGTTTTTTTGAGATTTCGGGTAATTTCCAAATCGTCATTCCCACGAAAGTGGGAATCCAGACCTGTCGGCACGGAAACTTATCGGGTAAAAAGGTTTCTCCAGTTCCGAGTCCTAGATTCCCGCTTTCGCGGGAATGACGAAGAGTTGCAGGAATGGCGAAGCTTCAGACGGCATCGTCCCTCACCGTCATTCCCGCGCAGGCGGGAATCCAGACCTTTGGGCGGCGGCAATATTCAAAGGTTATCTGAAAGTTTGAGGTTCTAGATTCCCGTTTTCACGGGAATGACGAAAGGTGGCGGGAATCCGGCTTGTTCGGTTTCGGTTTTTTTGAGATTTCGGGCAACTTCTAAACCGTCATTCCCGCGTAGGCGGGAATCCAGTGTGTTCGGTTTCAGTTGTTTTTGGGTTTCGGGTAATTTCCAAATCGTCATTCCCACGAAAGTGGGAATCCAGACCTGTCGGCACGGAAACTTATCGGGTAAAAAGGTTTCTCCAGTTCCGAGTCCTAGATTCCCACTTTCGTGGGAATGACGGAATGTAGGTTCGTGGGAATGACGGTTTAGGTATTTTTATAGAAAGCCGTAGGGGGGCTGTAGGGTGGGCTTCAGCCCACCAATCCACCAATTCATACCCATCCTACCAACTCACCCACTCCCAACCCATCCCAAAAAAAATGCAAACGCCCCCGCCCCTGACACATTAAACTGACAAAAAACGGCACATGACAAAAAATGTCAGCCAAAAACTGACCAAAAATGTCAAAAGTGACCAAAAACGTCAGCCCTGCGCCGAGCACGCCCTTTTAAAAAATCGCGAAAATAAAACCAAAATAATAAAAATATATTTTAAAAACAATAAATAATAAAAAAATTTAAAAAAATGCAGCGTTTGGCAAGATTTTGGCACGCCGATTGCTGTAAGAAAGACAAGCCGAAAGGCAAAGCAAAAAAGACTGATGGTCAAATACATTACGGGTTTTATAATTTTCCGGCAGATGCCGTAAAACGTTTTATTTTTCACTTAAACTTTAAACTAGGAGTTATCCCATGAAAGCAATCCAAAAAGGTTTCACCCTGATCGAGTTGATGATCGTTATCGCCATCGTAGGTATCTTGGCTGTTGTTGCCCTGCCTGCATACCAAGACTACACTGCACGTGCGCAAGTTTCTGAAGCCATCGTTTTGGCTGAAGGTCAAAAAGCTGCAGTTGCCGAATACTACGCAACCAACGGTCAATTCCCTACTTCTAATACAGATGCCGGTGTTGCTGCAGCATCTAATATCACAGGTAAATATGTTCAGCAAGTTGCAGTTGGTACTGGTGGTGTCATTACCGCAACCATAAAAAGTTCAGGTGTAAACACCGATATCAAATCTAAAACTGTTTCTTTGGAACCTGGTGTGGCTACTGTTGCGACAGGTGGTTCCGGTACTACATCTTCTAACGGTGCCTTCACTTGGAAATGTGGTCCAGGTAAAACTAACGGTGTTGACAAAAAATTCCTGCCTGCTACCTGCCGCGAAACTATCAGCTAATAGTTTAAGTATGGTCGGGGATAAGCCCGATAAGGCAAACAAAATGCCGTCTGAATCTGTTTCAGACGGCATTTTTTATTTCGGAGCTTGTTTTTTTATTCCTGCCTGTCTTTTCCTTGCTCCCGCCGTCCCTTTCCTTATTTCGTCATTCCCGCCACCTTCCGTCATTCCCGCGCAGGCGGGAATCTAGGTCTGTCGGTACAGAAACTTATCGGGTAAAACGGTTTCTTTAGATTTTACGTTCTGGATTCCCGCCTGCGCGGGGATGACGGTGCGGAGGGTGGACGATGCCGTCTGAAACTTCGCCATTCCCATGATTCCCGCCACCTTCCGTCATTCCCGTGCTTACCGCAACCTTTCGCCATTCCCGTCATTCCCGCCACTTTTCGTCATTCCCGCGAAAGCGGGAATCTAGAATCTCTAAAGCTTCAGCTAACCTTTGAATATTGCCGCTATCCCAAGGTCTAGATTCCCGCCTGCGCGGGAATGACGGTTTAGAAGTTGCCCGAAACCTCAAAAAAACCGAAACCGAACAAACCGGATTTCCGCAACATTCCGTCATTCCCGCCACCTTTCGTCATTCCCGTGAAAACGGGAATCTAGAACCTCAAACTTTCAGATAATCTTTGAATATTGCCACTGCCCAAAAGTCTAGATTCCCGCCTGCGCGGGAATGACGGGTCTTTTATCATCTTTAAATATTACTGTCGCCCAAAGGTCTGGATTCTCGCCTGCGCGGGAATGACGGCGGAGCCCGACGGGGTGAAAAAATACAGTTGCTTGTATTTACCCTACACAACGTCTTATTCACTATCTTGCAACCTGCCTAACAATCCGCCCTCTCTTACAAAATGCCGAAATTTTTTCAGGCTGCGTTTTGGGGCTGCCTGTGCGGAATTTGTCGGTAGGCGCGGTAGTAGGGTTCGAGCTGCCGGGCGATGAGTTGGAGCTGTTGGAGGAGAATATGGCTTTGCGCGCCGACGCTTTGCGCGCGCAGGCTGTCAAGTTCGCTACGCAGGCTGTCTAATTCTGCGTCGAAGCGGTCGGGTTCCATGTCGGGCAGGTTTTGGAAGATGTGTGCGGCGTGTTCCGCGGCATGGTAAAACCTGCCTGTAAAGTCGGGGCTGCACTCTTCGTGCATTTCGCTGCGGTATGCGCCGAGGGCGGAGATGTAGCCGGTCAGGGCGTAGCCGGTTTTGAGCAGGGTGAAGCCGGGTTGCAGGCTGCCGGCGAATTTTTCGGGTTCGCCGCTCATGTCGGAGAGGGTGCTGCTGAGGGCGGCGGTGTGTTCGTGGGCGCGGCGGCGGGTGGCGCGGTATTCGACGTCGTCGCCTGTTTCGCCGCTTTTGAGGCGTTCGGTGATTTTTTCGAGATAGGCGCCGTTGCTGCGTACGACAAGGGCGGCAGTGCGTTCGAGCGTGAGGTATTTCCAGTCGGGCCACAGGTAGCTGACCGCCGCCCAGGCAAGGGATGCGCCGATAATGGTGTCGATGATGCGCACGGGCATGGCGGCATATACGTCCAACCCTGCAAGCGACAGGCTGGTCAGTGCCTGAATGGTGATGAAAAATGTCGAGAAGCTGTATTTGTAGGTGCGGGTCATGAAGAACAGGGTGGTGCTGACGACGACGATCCAAAGCTTGGTTTCGACAGACGGGGTGAAGTAGGGGACGAGCGAGCCGACGATTACGCCGAGTACGGTACCGGCGATGCGCTGGCGGACGCGGCTTTTGGTGGCGGTGTAGTTGGGCTGGCAGACGAAAAGGGCGGTCAGCAGTATCCAGTAGCCGAGGTTGAGGTTGAGGGCTTCGACTATGGTGCAGGCGGCGGCAACGACGAGGGACAGGCGGACGGCATGGCGGAATACGCCTGATTCGAGGTTCAGCTGCGGACGGATTGCCTGCCAGGTGTTTTTGAGGCTGCCGGTCTCAATGGCGGCGATGCGGGTGTCGCCCATGCGGTCGTTTTCCACTTGAAGGCTGTTGTGCTGGAGTTGGCGGAATTGTTGGTCGACGCTGCCGAGGTTGTCGAGCAGGCGGCCGAGGTGGCGGATGTCGGGATTGTCGTTGCCGTCTGAAAGGAGGCGCAGCGACTGGCGGCAGCCTTCGATGGCGCGGCCGAGGCGTTTGCTGTATGTGTAGTCTTTGCCCGCCCTGAGTGCTTGGGCGGTATTGCGGCATGCCTGCCCCTGCATTTCGAGCAGGCGGTGGATGCGGAAGATGATGTCGGTGTTTTTGAATTTTTCGGACATTTCCTGATAATCGACGTGGGCGGAACTGATGCGTTCGTGTATGTCTTGGGCGGCAAAGTAGTAGCGCAGCATTTTGGCTGTGCGCGGGTGGCGGTGTTTGCCGCGAAGGCGGTAAAACAGGGCGGAACGGCATTGGTTGAAGGCGGTGATGACGCTGGTGTTGCTCATGGCGAGGTCGATGTGGCGGTTGCCTATCCATTCGGCTTCGTCGGGATCGAAAAAGTCGGCTTTGGCTTCGAGGTAGCTGCCGAGCGCTTCGTAGGCGTTGGCGACGTTTTCTTGAACGGGGCGGTGGGGCAGGATGATTTGGAACAGGATGATGGCGGTGCTGTACAGTACGGTGCCGCAGAGAATCATAAAGGGGTTGGTCAGCCAGTAGGTTTCTGGGGTGTAGGTAAGTGTGGTGTAGGTGGCGACGGCGAGTGCGCCGAAGGCGAAAGTGCGGTATTTGAGCCCGACCGCGCCTAAAATGGTGAAGCCGAAGGTCATGAGGGTCATGGCGATGATGAAGGGCAGCCCTGTGCCGAGGGTGCTTTGCGCCGTGAGCGAGGAGAGGGTGAACAGGGCGACGGAGGCAATGATGTTTTTCAGCCGTCCGGTCAGGCGGTTGTCTAAATCGACAAGGCCGCCGGCAATAATGCCGAGTACGAAGGGCATGGCGAGCTTGGGTTCGCCTATCTGTAGGACGGTGGCGGCGGCGGTAAAGACGCTGGCGAAAACGGGAAGTGAGGTAATGAGCAGAGGCTTGAGGGGTGGGGTTTTCATGGTTTTACCGGTTTATTGTTATGAAGTGAATAAAGTGTAGCACATGAATGGGGCGGATAAAATCATGCCGTCTGAAAACGGGGATGCGGTTTTCAGACGGCATTGGGTTTTACGGATTAGGAAACGAGGTTGAGGTCGTTAATCCTGTCGTAAAGGAGTTCGGGCATTTTGCCTTCTTCGTACAGTTGGATGTGCAATCGCAGGTTGTTGGCGGAAACGGACTGACGCAGGGCTTCTTCGTAACTGATGATGCCGTGACGGTACAGTTCGAAAAGGTTTTGGTCCATCGTCTGCATTCCGTCGGTTTTGGCGGTTTCCATGATTTTATTGATGTTCATCAGGTCGCCCTTCAGGATGAAGTCTTGGATGGCGGGCGTGTTGATGAGCAAATCGACAACCGCCGTCCTGCCCGTTTTGTCTTTTTTGAGGGCGAGACGTTGGCAGACGATACCGGACAGGTTGAGGGCGATGTCGATCAGTATTTGCTTGTGCTGTTCTTTGGGGTAGAAGTTGAGTATGCGTTCGAGCGACTGCGGCGCGGTGTTGGCGTGGAGCGTAAAAATGCACAGGTGGCCGGTTTGGGCGAGCTGCATTGCGTATTCCATATTTTCCCTGCTGCGGACTTCGCCGATGCAGACCACGTCGGGGGACTGGCGCATAGCGTTTTGTACCGCCGTCTGCCAGTTTATGGTGTCGACGCCGATTTCGCGCTGGGTAAAGATGCAGCGGCGCGGTTTGTAGATAAACTCTATCGGGTCTTCGATGGTAACGATATGGCCGGGCAGGGTTTTGTTGCGGTGTTCGAGCATAGTCGCCATCGTGGTGGATTTGCCCGAACCGGTAGGTCCGACGATAATCAACAGCCCGCGCGGCGCGACGGCGAGGTCTTTAAGTTTTTCGGGCAGGCCCAATTCCTGCATTTGCGGGATGATGTGGTTGATGCGCCGCAAAACCAAACCTGCGTGGCCTTGGCTGTGGTAGGCGTTGGCGCGGTAGCGCGTGCCGCTGCGCGATTGGACGGAGTAGTTGATTTCGCCGTCGCGCCGGAATATTTCCGATTGTTCGGCGTTCATCGTCGATGCGGTGATGGCGGCGGTTTCCTCGCCCGTCAGAGCCTTTTGCGGCTGCGGGGTTAATGCGCCGTTGATTTTCAACGAGGGCGGGAATCCTTTGCTGATAAGGATGTCGGACGCGCTTTGCGCTTCTGCGGTTTCGCACAGGCGGTCGAGCAGCGGGTGGAGGTGTGCGCCGATTTCGGCTGGGGTTTCGGATCGGCTTTGTTTTTTTTGAGAATACACTTGAACCATTTCGTCCAAGATGTCGTGCAGGTTATTGGTACTCATCGTTAACTTCTTTTCAGTTTAAGCCTTGCAGTTTGCGGTGGCAGGTTTCAATAGGAAGGCGGACGCTTCCTGTTCGGAAGGGTATGCCGAGCTGGATACCGCGTCCCGCCCCGCGTGTTTGCGCCTTGTTTTCCCGCCGGTATGGCCGGAAGGCGGTTGTGTGTCAGAAACTCATACTTTCGCTGTTTTGCGCGCGTTTGCGTGCGACTTCCGGTGCAATCAGCCCTTGGCGCACCAGCGATTGCAGCGATTGGTCCATCGTCTGCATACCGCTCGCCTGCCCGGTTTGCAGGACGGAGTTAATCTGCGCGATTTTGTTTTCGCGGATGAGGTTGCGGACGGCGGGGTTGGAAATCAGGATTTCGTGCGAGGCGACACGGCCGTTGCCGTCGCGCGTTTTCAGCAGGTTTTGGGAGATGACGGCGGTCAGTGATTCGGACAGCATAGAGCGCACCATTTCCTTTTCCCCCGCCGGGAATACGTCCACGATACGGTCGACGGTTTTTGCCGCGCCGGTCGTGTGCAGCGTGCCGAAAACCAAGTGTCCGGTTTCGGCGGCGGTCAGTGCCAAGCCGATGGTTTCGGGGTCGCGCATCTCGCCGACCAGGATAACGTCGGGGTCTTCGCGCAATGCGGAACTCAGCGCGTTGGCGAAACTGAGGGTGTGCTGGTGCAGCTCGCGTTGGTTAATCAGGGATTTTTTGCTTTGGTGGACGAATTCGATCGGGTCTTCGATGGTCAGGATGTGTGCCGGCTGGGTTTCGTTAATGTAGTTGATCATCGCGGCAAGCGTGGTGGATTTGCCCGAACCGGTGGGGCCGGTAACCAATACCATGCCGCGCGGCGATTCTGCGATTTTTTGGAAAATGCGCGGGGCTTTCAATTCTTCCAGCGATAAGACGGTGCTGGGAATGGTGCGGAATACGGCGGCGGGGCCGCGGCCGGTGTTGAAGGCGTTGACGCGGAATCGGGCAACGTTGGGCAGTTCGAACGAGAAGTCGACTTCCAAGTTTTGCTGGTAGATTTTCCGCTGGTGGTCGTTCATAACGGAGGTAACCATATTGCCGACCTCTTCCGCGCTCATTTCGGGAAGGTTGATGCGCCGCATATCGCCGTGAACCCGAATCATAGGGGATATGCCCGAACTCAGGTGAAGGTCGGATGCTTTGTTTTTAACGCCGAAGGCGAGTAAGTCGGTAATCTGCATAATGCGGCTCTGTTTAGTATAATGTTTCGATTGGTTGGAATGATTCTAACAACCTTGATTGTACCGCCCTGACTGGAGGGGTTTCAACTGTTTAATCATTTTTAATAGGGGATAATCTATGACGGTGTTGCAACAGCGTTATCGGGAGGTGTCCGACCGTATCGGAAAATTGGTTCTGCAGGCGGGAAGGAAGCCGCATTCTGTCAGCCTGATTGCCGTCAGTAAGACTTTCCCTTCAGACGGCATCCGCGAAGTTTACGCCGCCGGACAGCGTGATTTCGGCGAGAACTATATTCAGGAGTGGTACGGTAAAACGGAAGAGTTGGCGGATTTGCCCGACATCGTGTGGCACGTCATCGGAGATGTGCAGTCCAACAAAACCAAATTTGTCGCCGAACGCGCGCATTGGGTGCATACCGTATGCCGTCTGAAAACCGCCCGCCGTTTGAGCGAACAGCGCCTTTCCTCAATGCCGCCTTTGCAGGTGTGTATCGAGGTGAATATTGCGGGCGAGGCGGCGAAACACGGTGTCGCGCCCGAAGAAGCGGTCGCGCTTGCGGTCGAAGTGGCGAAGTTGCCGAATATCGTCGTACGCGGCTTGATGTGTGTTGCCAAAGCCAATAGCAGTGAAGCGGAGTTGAAAACTCAGTTTCAGACCATGCAAAAGCTGCTTGCCGACCTCAATGCGGCTGGCGTTAAGGCGGACGTGCTGTCTATGGGGATGTCGGACGATATGCCTACCGCCATTGAGTGCGGTGCGACACACGTCCGTATCGGCAGCGCGATTTTCGGGAAAAGGGGATGATAGAAATTCGGGCAATAAAATATACGGCAACGGTTGTGGTGCTTGCATTTACGGTTGCAGGCTGTCAGTTGGCGGGTTGGTATGAGTGTTCGTCCCTCACCGGTTGGTGTAAGCCGAGAAAACCGGCCGCCATCGATTTTTGGGATATTGGCGGTGAGAAAGAACCTTCCGTCGAAGATTACCGGACACCGCTTGCAGACGGCAATTATTCTGTAAATGCAAGTGAATACGAGTTTGCACAAAGTTCTTATTTTCATCGGAAGATTGAAAAATTTGAGGCATGTAAATTGGATTGGGGTACACGCGACAAACGGCCTTTAATCGAAACCTTCAGGAAGGAAGGATTTGACTGTTTGGAAAAGCAGGGGTTGCGGCGCAACGGTCTGTCCGAGCGTGTCCGATGGTAAAAAGTTGGAAGTTTTTGAAAACATAAATTTGAATAGAATGGAAACGGAGTGGAAACAAGAAACATCTATTTTCTCGGCGGCGGTAATATGGCGGCTGCCGTTGCGGGCGGATTGGTCAAACAAGGGGGATACCGCATCCATATAGCCAATCGGGGTGCGGAAAAGCGCGAACGTTTGGAAAAAGAGTTGGGGGTCGAAACTTCTGAAACCTTGCCGGAGCTTCATTCCGACGATGTTTTAATCCTTGCCGTCAAACCGCAGGATATGAAAGCCGCGTGCAAAAATATCCGCACCAACGGCGCATTGGTGCTTTCTGTCGCAGCCGGATTGTCAGTCGATACGCTCAGCCGTTACCTCGGGGGAACACGCCGCATTGTCCGAGTTATGCCGAATACACCCGGAAAAATCGGGCTGGGCGTATCCGGTATGTATGCCGAAGCGGAAGTATCGGAAACAGACCGCAAAATTGCCGATCGAATGATGAAATCTGTCGGTTTGACTGTTTGGTTGGACGATGAGGAAAAAATGCACAGCATCACCGGCATCAGCGGCAGCGGGCCGGCTTATGTGTTTTATCTGCTGGATGCTTTGCAGAATGCTGCTATCCGACAAGGGTTTGATATGGCAGAAGCACGTGCACTCAGCCTGGCAACATTCAAAGGAGCGGTTGCCCTTGCCGAACAGACGGGTGAAGATTTCGAGAAGCTTCAAAAAAATGTAACGTCAAAAGGCGGGACAACCCACGAAGCCGTGGAAGCCTTCAGACGGCATCGTGTCGCCGAAGCCATAAATGAAGGCGTTTGTGCCTGTGTGCGCCGTTCGCAGGAAATGGAACGGCAATATCAATAATGTAAAGAAAATAAAAAAACCAATCCAAAACGTGTTATGATGCGCGTTTTCAAAAACGCCTTAGGCAATAAGCCTTATAAAAATCAAAGGAATAAAGCCACTTTGTGGTGCTTTTTTTCGGTGAACCGAGAGGACATACATTATGGCAAAGCTGACAGAACAAGATATTTTGAATTGGAATGGGCCGGAAGACGATTATATGAATGACGACCATTTGGCTTTTTTTCGTGAATTGCTGGTTAAAATGCAAGATGAACTCATAGAGAATGCATCTGTTACGACAGGGCACCTCCAGGAACATGAATCAACCCCTGATCCTGCTGACCGTGCTACGCAGGAGGAAGAGTATGCATTGGAACTTCGTACACGGGATAGGGAGCGTAAACTCCTTAGTAAAATACAGGCAACCATCCGCAATATAGATGAAGGGGATTATGGATTCTGTGCTGATACAGGGGAGCCTATCGGTCTGAAGCGGCTGCTGGCACGCCCGACAGCCACTTTATCCGTAGAGGCGCAAGAGCGGCGTGAGAGAATGAAAAAACAGTTTGCCGACTGATAGCGGCAAACAAAATGCCGTCTGAAGCCCCAAGTTTCAGACGGCATATTCACAAAGGCGCACCAGTCAGAGGAGGGGGAGGAAGGGATTATTGGGGGTGGTGCAGCATTTGGCAGAAATAAAAAACCTTATCCGACAGAGATATGACAACATTTCCCG
>NZ_JBPBFH010000059.1:0-4128 GCF_050896295.1 Neisseria sp. SLRRB23 | reverse complement strand
TCTCTAAATCAACTTGCCCTATCAGTTTCCAAATCTTCTTTCTTATGGCTGTTTCTATACAGGATTTATAAGTCTTAAACCCAACAGAAAGAAGCTCATCCATATTGGCTGTCTTTTCCGAGAGATAGTCAAAAATACCAAACTCGTATTGCCTCACCCTACATATGTAAGCAAATTTCCCATTTGGGAGCGAGATTTCATAGATTTTTCCGTATTTTTTTACGCCCTTATCCATATTGATTATTTTTAATGTGATTTATTTGATAAATTATCATCGAGTAGTCCCGTTTTGTTGTTGTCGGGATTAGCATTTGAAATGCATACCGTCCAAGGCGGGAATTATCTCACAACACCGCCGTTATCCAAATATCCCGCCTTTTTCCCTTTCTTTCCGTCAAAATACTTTCTTTTTATATTCATTAACTTGTTAGATTATTAGCTGACGAGTGTCAGTTTTTCCGACAAAATCCGTCTAATGGGGTATCAACAGAAACAAAAACAGGAACACTTATGAAAATCGGAACAACTTGGCAGACGGCATCCGCTATGCTGGTTTTGCGTCTGTTTGCCGCATATGAATTTTTGGAATCGGGTTTGCAAAAATGGAACGGGGAGAATTGGTTTTCCGAAATCAACGATCAATTCCCATTCCCGTTCAACTTGCTGCCGGACGCGTTAAACTGGAATCTCGCGATGTATGCGGAGCTTTTGCTGCCCATACTGTTGCTTTTGGGTTTGGCAACGCGCCTGTCGGCATTGGGGCTGATGGTCGTTGCCGCCATCGCTTGGGCTGCGGTTCACGCCGGTTCGGGTTACAATGTCTGCGACAACGGTTATAAAATGGCTTTAATTTATATCGTGGTATTAATCCCGCTGCTTTTGCAGGGTGCGGGCGGGTGGTCGCTGGATACGCTGCTGAAAAAACGGTTTTGCCCCCGATGCCGTCTGAAACAAGATTGATTCAGTCGTGGAATCTGACTTTAAACATTCCAACCTTATCTCGTTAACTTGATATTCTGAAAAGGAAATAGAAATGAACAAAAACATTGCTGCCGCACTTGCCGGTGCTTTATCCCTGTCTTTGGCCGCCGGTGCCGTTGCCGCCGACAAACCGGCAAGCAACGCAACAGGCGTTCAAAAATCCGCCCAAGGCTCTTGCGGCGCATCCAAATCTGCCGAAGGTTCGTGCGGCGCGGCTGCTTCTAAAGCAGGAGAAGGCAAATGCGGCGAGGGCAAATGCGGTGCGACCGTAAAAAAAGCCCACAAACACACCAAAGCATCTAAAGCCAAAGCCAAATCTGCCGAAGGCAAATGCGGCGAAGGCAAATGCGGTTCTAAATAATCCCGCCCCTTCAAACCAAGCCGCGTTTTTCAGTAAAATGCGGCTTTTTTAACGGCAAACAAAGATTTTTTTAAACAAGCACATTATTCTTTTGTGCCATCCGAACCGGGTAAAAATATGATTCAACACGCAGGCTTAGGCTACCGCCGCGACTTGGCGGAAGACTTTCTTTCACTTTCAGACGACAGCCCGATACGCTTTATTGAAGCTGCCCCCGAAAACTGGCTAAAAATGGGCGGCAGGGCGCGCAAACAGTTTGACCGCGTAGCGGAACGGCTGCCGCTGGCGTTGCACGGATTGTCTATGTCGCTGGGCGGGCAAGCCCCGCTGGATACCGATTTGATAGACGGCATCAAAGAAATGATGTGCCGTTATGACTGCACGTTTTTCTCCGATCATTTGAGCTACTGCCACGACGGCGGTCATCTTTACGATTTGTTGCCGCTGCCCTTCACCGAGGAAATGGTGCATCATACGGCGCGGCGTATCCGCGAAGTGCAAGACCGTTTGGGCTGCCGCATCGCCGTGGAAAACACGTCCTACTACCTGCATTCCCCGCTTGCCGAGATGAACGAGGTCGAGTTCCTCAACGCAGTTGCCCGTGAAGCCGACTGCGGTATTCATTTGGATGTGAACAATATTTACGTCAACGCTGTCAATCACGGCCTGTTGTCGCCTGAAGCCTTTTTAGAAAATGTGGATGCAGAGCGCGTGTGCTATATCCATATTGCCGGACATGACGTGGAAACGCCGGAATTGTTGATTGATACACATGGCGCGGCAGTTTTGCCGACTGTTTGGGACTTGCTCGAACTTGCCTATGCCAAACTGCCGACGATTCCGCCCACCCTGTTGGAACGCGATTTCAATTTCCCACCTTTTGCCGAACTCGAAGCCGAAGTTGCCAAAATTGCCGACTATCAAACGCGTGCCGGAAAGGAATACCGCCGTGCAGCCTAAAACCTCCGCCCAATACCAGCACCGTTTCGCCCAAGCCATACGCGGGGGCGAAGCCGCAGACGGCCTGCCGCAAGACCGCCTGAACGTCTATATCCGCCTGATACGCAACAATATCCACAGCTTTATCGACCGCTGCTATACCGAAACGCTGCAATACTTTGACAGCGAAGAATGGGGCCGTCTGAAAGAAGGTTTCGTCCGCGACGCGTGCGCCCAAACGCCCTATTTTCAAGAAATCCCCGGCGAGTTCCTACAATATTGCCAAAGCCTGCCGCTTTCAGACGGCATTTTGGCACTGATGGATTTTGAATATACCCAATTGCTGGCAGAAGTTGCACAAATTCCGGATATTCCCGACATTCATTATTCAAATCACAGCAAATACACCCCCTCCCCTGCGGCCTTTATCCGGCAATATCGATATGATGTTACCGATGATTTGCAGGAAGCGGAAACAGCCTTGTTAATATGGCGAAACGCCGAAGATGATGTGATGTACCAAACATTGGACGGCTTCGATATGATGCTGCTGGAAATAATGGGTTCCTCCGCGCTTTCGTTTGACACCCTTACCCATACCCTTGTCGAATTTATGCCTGAATCCGATAATTGGAAAAATATTTTGCTTGGGAAATGGTCAGGCTGGATTGAACAAAGGATTATCATCCCCTCCCTGTTCTCCATATCCGAAAATATGGAAGGCAATTCCTCTGGTCAAAACCATCTATCCGCATAAAATTACCTTACTCCCGATACTATGCCGCTACCCGACCTGACCGATGCCGAATTAATGGAGTCGCGCAAACTGCTTCTGCATTTTGCGCGGCTTCAATTGCCCGACCATCCTGATTTGGCTGAAGATTTAGTGCAGGAAACATTACTGTCCGCATACAGCGCAGGCGACAGTTTTCAAGGCAGGGCACTTGTCAACAGCTGGCTTTTTGCCATATTGAAAAACAAAATTATTGACGCATTACGTCAAATCGGGAGACAAAGGAAAGTCTTTACCGCACTGGATGACGAGCTGCTGGATGAAGCATTTGAAAGCCATTTTTCCCAAAACGGGCATTGGACGCCGGAAGGACAGCCGCAACATTGGAACACTCCGGAAAAATCATTAAATAACAACGAATTTCAAAAAATTCTGCAAAGCTGCCTATACAACCTTCCTGAAAACACCGCACGGGTATTTACCCTGAAAGAAATACTCGGTTTTTCATCCAACGAAATACAACAAATGTGCGGTATCAGTACAGCCAACTACCACACCATTATGCATCGCGCCCGAGAATCATTGCGCCAATGCTTACAAATTAAATGGTTCAACCAAGAAAACCCGAAGTAAACGTTATGAAAAAATGCCGCGATATTGCCCTGCTTCTTTCCAAACATCAGGAACGGGAAACCACTCTGGGCGAGAAGATTTCCATATACACGCACCTGCTGTTCTGCCCGCATTGCCGAGAATATAAAAGACAGCTTCAAACCATCAAAATATCACTGGCAAAAACAACCAGAACTTCAAAATAAATGCCGTCTGAAAGGGCTTCAGACGGCATAAGCTGACGGAAACAAATCAAACCGATTTACTGTTATCGGCAGTTCATCCATAATACACACTTCAAAAGCAGCATATTCCTCCATACGGAATATATAAATACGCAAAACACGAAGGCTGCATCAATTTGCTTTATTTGCCTCAGGGCAAAGCGCGCGCCGCTGTTGTCGGCTTTTTTCATTTGCGCTTTCAGGCTTTGATAGCCGGAATGCTNCATTACATTGAAATCTTGCGCGCGCAAGGCTTGTGCGTATTTCATCACNTGCAA
>NZ_JBPBFH010000058.1:0-4297 GCF_050896295.1 Neisseria sp. SLRRB23 | reverse complement strand
GCAAAGCAAAAACCCCCGGATATCCGGGGGTTTTCTAAATGGGTGTTTGGCAGTGACCTACTTTCGCATGGAAGAACCACACTATCATCGGCGCTGAGTCGTTTCACGGTCCTGTTCGGGATGGGAAGGCGTGGGACCAACTCGCTATGGCCGCCAAACTTAAACTGTTACAAATCGGTAAAGCCTTAATCAATATATTCGGTGATGACTGAATCAGTCAGTAAGCTTTTATCTCTTGAAGTTCTTCAAATGATAGAGTCAAGCCTCACGAGCAATTAGTATGGGTTAGCTTCACGCGTTACCGCGCTTCCACACCCCACCTATCAACGTCCTGGTCTCGAACGACTCTTTAGTGTGGTTAAACCACAAGGGAAGTCTCATCTTCAGGCGAGTTTCGCGCTTAGATGCTTTCAGCGCTTATCTCTTCCGAACTTAGCTACCCGGCTATGCAACTGGCGTTACAACCGGTACACCAGAGGTTCGTCCACTCCGGTCCTCTCGTACTAGGAGCAGCCCCCGTCAAACTTCCAACGCCCACTGCAGATAGGGACCAAACTGTCTCACGACGTTTTAAACCCAGCTCACGTACCACTTTAAATGGCGAACAGCCATACCCTTGGGACCGACTACAGCCCCAGGATGTGATGAGCCGACATCGAGGTGCCAAACTCCGCCGTCGATATGAACTCTTGGGCGGAATCAGCCTGTTATCCCCGGAGTACCTTTTATCCGTTGAGCGATGGCCCTTCCATACAGAACCACCGGATCACTATGTCCTGCTTTCGCACCTGCTCGACTTGTCGGTCTCGCAGTTAAGCTACCTTTTGCCATTGCACTATCAGTCCGATTTCCGACCGGACCTAGGTAACCTTCGAACTCCTCCGTTACTCTTTGGGAGGAGACCGCCCCAGTCAAACTGCCTACCATGCACGGTCCCCGACCCGGATTACGGGTCTGGGTTAGAACCTCAAAGACACCAGGGTGGTATTTCAAGGACGGCTCCACAGAGACTGGCGTCTCTGCTTCTAAGCCTCCCACCTATCCTACACAAGTGACTTCAAAGTCCAATGCAAAGCTACAGTAAAGGTTCACGGGGTCTTTCCGTCTAGCAGCGGGTAGATTGCATCTTCACAACCACTTCAACTTCGCTGAGTCTCGGGAGGAGACAGTGTGGCCATCGTTACGCCATTCGTGCGGGTCGGAACTTACCCGACAAGGAATTTCGCTACCTTAGGACCGTTATAGTTACGGCCGCCGTTTACTGGGGCTTCGATCCGATGCTCTCACATCTTCAATTAACCTTCCAGCACCGGGCAGGCGTCACACCCTATACGTCCACTTTCGTGTTAGCAGAGTGCTGTGTTTTTAATAAACAGTCGCAGCCACCTATTCTCTGCGACCCTCCAGGGCTTACGGAGCAAGTCCTTAACCTTAGAGGGCATACCTTCTCCCGAAGTTACGGTATCAATTTGCCGAGTTCCTTCTCCCGAGTTCTCTCAAGCGCCTTAGAATTCTCATCCTGCCCACCTGTGTCGGTTTGCGGTACGGTTCGATTCAAACTGAAGCTTAGTGGCTTTTCCTGGAAGCGTGGTATCGGTTACTTCGTGTCCGTAGACACTCGTCGTCACTTCTCGGTGTTAAGAAGACCCGGATTTGCCTAAGTCTTCCACCTACCGGCTTAAACAAGCTATTCCAACAGCTTGCTAACCTAACCTTCTCCGTCCCCACATCGCATTTGAATCAAGTACAGGAATATTAACCTGTTTCCCATCGACTACGCATTTCTGCCTCGCCTTAGGGGCCGACTCACCCTACGCCGATGAACGTTGCGTAGGAAACCTTGGGCTTTCGGCGAGCGGGCTTTTCACCCGCTTTATCGCTACTCATGTCAACATTCGCACTTCTGATACCTCCAGCACACTTTACAATGCACCTTCATCGGCCTACAGAACGCTCCCCTACCATGCCGGTAAACCGGCATCCGCAGCTTCGGTTATAGATTTGAGCCCCGTTACATCTTCCGCGCAGGACGACTCGACCAGTGAGCTATTACGCTTTCTTTAAATGATGGCTGCTTCTAAGCCAACATCCTGGCTGTCTATGCCTTCCCACTTCGTTTACCACTTAATCTATCATTTGGGACCTTAGCTGGCGGTCTGGGTTGTTTCCCTCTTGACAACGGACGTTAGCACCCGCTGTCTGTCTCCCGAGGAACCACTTGATGGTATTCTGAGTTTGCCATGGGTTGGTAAGTTGCAATAACCCCCTAGCCATAACAGTGCTTTACCCCCATCAGTGTCTTGCTCGAGGCACTACCTAAATAGTTTTCGGGGAGAACCAGCTATCTCCGAGTTTGTTTAGCCTTTCACCCCTATCCACAGCTCATCCCCGCATTTTGCAACATGCGTGGGTTCGGTCCTCCAGTACCTGTTACGGCACCTTCAACCTGGCCATGGATAGATCACTCGGTTTCGGGTCTACACCCAGCAACTATTCGCCCTATTAAGACTCGGTTTCCCTACGCCTCCCCTATTCGGTTAAGCTCGCTACTGAATGTAAGTCGTTGACCCATTATACAAAAGGTACGCAGTCACACCACTAGGGTGCTCCCACTGTTTGTATGCATCAGGTTTCAGGTTCTATTTCACTCCCCTCCCGGGGTTCTTTTCGCCTTTCCCTCACGGTACTGGTTCACTATCGGTCGATGATGAGTATTTAGCCTTGGAGGATGGTCCCCCCATATTCAGACAGGATTTCACGTGTCCCGCCCTACTTTTCGTACGCTTAGTACCACTATTGAGATTTCGAATACGGGACTATCACCCACTATGGTCAAGCTTCCCAGCTTGTTCTTCTATCTCGACAGTTATTACGTACAGGCTCCTCCGCGTTCGCTCGCCACTACTTGCGGAATCTCGGTTGATTTCTTTTCCTCCGGGTACTTAGATGGTTCAGTTCTCCGGGTTCGCTTCTCTAAGTCTATGTATTCAACTTAGGATACTGCACAGAATGCAGTGGGTTTCCCCATTCGGACATCGCGGGATCATAGCTTTATTGCCAGCTCCCCCGCGCTTTTCGCAGGCTTACACGTCCTTCGTCGCCTATCATCGCCAAGGCATCCACCTGATGCACTTATTCACTTGACTCTATCATTTCAAGAACTTCTTTGACTTCGTTTACCTACCCGTTGACTAGGGAAGTAAACTTGAAATTCCTACTTTGATAAAGCTTACTGCTTTGTTGTGTCTTAATCCTGCCTTTTGTGTTTCAGGATTAAGTCGATACAATCATCACCCAAATACTGTGTTTGTTTTCTTTTCTCTTGCGAGAGATTTTTACCCTTTGCAAAGGGTAAAAATCAAAACAAACTCATTGTCTTTGTTTGTTGATTTCGGCTTTCCAATTTGTTAAAGATCGATGCGTCGTTATTTTACTCCGCAAATCAAAATAAGTTGCTATAAAATGTAAAAGTACAAATAAAATAAAAGCAACTGGATTACTTTGATTTGCAAAGTTTTGGTGGAGGCAAACGGGATCGAACCGATGACCCCCTGCTTGCAAAGCAGGTGCTCTACCAACTGAGCTATGCCCCCGTTATTGGTGGGTCTGGGAGGACTTGAACCTCCGACCCCACGCTTATCAAGCGTGTGCTCTAACCAGCTGAGCTACAAACCCGGATTCTCTTCTTAAGCGAACCTTGCCTTCACTCAAGCTTCTTCCGCATCTTTTCAGTTTACCGATAAGTGTGAATGCCTAAAGCCTCTTCTTTCTCTAGAAAGGAGGTGATCCAGCCGCAGGTTCCCCTACGGCTACCTTGTTACGACTTCACCCCAGTCATGAAGCATACCGTGGTAAGCGGACCCCTTGCGGTTATCCTACCTACTTCTGGTATCCCCCACTCCCATGGTGTGACGGGCGGTGTGTACAAGACCCGGGAACGTATTCACCGCAGTATGCTGACCTGCGATTACTAGCGATTCCGACTTCATGCACTCGAGTTGCAGAGTGCAATCCGGACTACGATCGGTTTTGTGAGATTGGCTCCACCTCGCGGCTTGGCTACCCTCTGTACCGACCATTGTATGACGTGTGAAGCCCTGGTCATAAGGGCCATGAGGACTTGACGTCATCCCCACCTTCCTCCGGCTTGTCACCGGCAGTCTCATTAGAGTGCCCAACTGAATGATGGCAACTAATGACAAGGGTTGCGCTCGTTGCGGGACTTAACCCAACATCTCACGACACGAGCTGACGACAGCCATGCAGCACCTGTGTTACGGCTCCCGAAGGCACTCCT
>NZ_JBPBFH010000057.1:0-4425 GCF_050896295.1 Neisseria sp. SLRRB23 | reverse complement strand
GGGCGTGAAAATCGGCGACATCAAATCTGAAGGCAAAGGCGTTTCCGTTGCTTACGAAACTGCTGCCGGCGAAGCCAAAACCGAAGTATTCGACAAACTGATCGTTGCCATCGGCCGTATTCCAAACACCAAAGGCCTGAATGCCGAAGCCGTAGGCTTGGAAAAAGACGAGCGCGGATTTATCAAGGTAGATGGCGAATGCCGTACCAACCTGCCTAACGTATGGGCAATCGGCGACGTGGTTCGCGGCCCGATGTTGGCACACAAAGCCAGCGACGAAGGCGTTGCCGTTGCCGAGCGCATTGCTGGTCAAAAACCGCATATCGACTTCAACAACGTACCGTTCGTGATTTACACCGACCCTGAAATCGCTTGGGTGGGTAAAACCGAAGAACAGCTCAAAGCCGAAGGCGTGGAGTACAAAAAAGGTACTTCAGGTTTCGGTGCAAACGGTCGCGCATTGGCAATGGGCAAAGCCAAAGGTACGGTTAAAGTGTTGGCAGATGCTAAAACCGACCGTATCTTGGGCGTACACATGATCGGCCCGGTTGTCAGCGAATTGGTTACCGAAGGCGTGACTGCGCTCGAATTCTTCGCCAGCAGCGAAGACATCGCCCGCATTATCCATGCCCACCCAACCTTGTCCGAAGTGGTTCACGAAGCTGCATTGGCGGCCGACAAACGCGCTTTGCACGGTTGATAGACATTAAGGCCGTCTGAAACTTTTCAGACGGCCTTAAGGCCTTCGACAAATTGAATGTTCCGAGAGCTTCGTTTTCTGATTTATAATTCCGTCAGGCAAACAAACAGCATTTACATTCATTATGAACAAAGAAATAGTCGGTATTTTCTTTATACCGATGGGCATCATCAGCATGTGTATGGCCGCATTGTGGCAGATGTATGTGATGATGACCGAAACTTATACGCTCAACCGTTTCAAAGATAAAGAATTGGTTTGGCGCGTGGCATTGTTGTTTATCAGTTTCAGCCTTGCCGTTTACCTGCTCTGCCCGAATTCGCGTAAAAAAGGCATCGTCTTTTTTATTCTTGGAGTAGGCGGCGCGGTCATGTATTTGTTGGCGCGGATGTGGCTGCCTTTCAATAAACAATAGTGCCGTCTGAAAATATAGGATTGTCCGCAGGGCGATTCCTAAGACCCACTCACCTTAAGGAGAAATCCATGAATCTACACGAGTATCAGGCTAAAGAACTGCTGGCTGGCTACGGTTTGCCCGTACAAGGCGGTATTTTGGCGCACAACGGCGAAGAAGCCGCTGCAGCTTACGACAAATTGGGCGGCAAATTCGCTGTTGTCAAAGCACAAGTACACGCCGGCGGTCGCGGTAAAGCGGGCGGCGTAAAAGTCGTTAAAAGCCGCGAAGAAGCTAAAGAAGTGGCTGAAAGCCTGATTGGCACCAACTTGGTAACTTACCAAACCGATGCCAACGGCCAACCTGTCAACAGCGTTTTGGTTTGCGAAGATATGTATCCTGTTCAAACCGAGCTGTACTTGGGCGCAGTGGTTGACCGTTCTACCCGCCGTGTTACATTCATGGCTTCTACCGAAGGTGGCGTGGAAATCGAAAAAGTTGCTGCCGAAACTCCTGAAAAAATCTTCAAAGTAACCGTTGATCCGCTGGTCGGCCTGCAACCTTGCCAAGCTCGCGAAGTTGCGTTCCAACTGGGCTTGAAAGACAAACAAATCAACGAGTTTGTCAAACTGATGACCGGCGCGTACAAAGCGTTTATCGAAAACGACTTCGCCCTATTTGAAGTAAACCCATTGGCAGTTCGCGAAAATGGCGCACTGGCTTGCGTAGACGGCAAAATCGGTATCGACAGCAACGCGCTCTACCGCCTGCCAAAAATCGCCGAATTGCGCGATAAATCTCAAGAAAACGAACGTGAGCTGAAAGCCTCCGAATTCGACCTGAACTATGTTGCCCTGGAAGGCAACATCGGCTGTATGGTGAACGGTGCCGGTTTGGCGATGGCTACTATGGACATCATCAAACTCAAAGGCGGCCAACCTGCCAACTTCTTGGACGTTGGCGGCGGCGCAACCAAAGACCGCGTGGTTGAAGCGTTCAAACTGATTTTGGAAGACAAATCCGTTCAAGGCGTATTGATCAACATCTTCGGCGGTATCGTACGTTGCGACATGATTGCGGAAGCCATCGTGGCAGCCGTTAAAGAAATCAACGTCAACGTTCCTGTCGTTGTTCGTTTGGAAGGTAACAACGCCGAACTCGGCGCGAAAATCCTGAACGAATCAGGTCTGAAACTGACTTCTGCAGACGGCCTGAATGACGCAGCCGAAAAAATTGTTGCAGCCGTAAACGCCTAAGGAGAAAAGAATGAGCGTATTGATTAATAAAGACACCAAAGTATTGGTTCAAGGTTTCACCGGTAAAAACGGTACTTTCCACTCCGAACAAGCTCTGGCTTACGGCACTAAAGTTGTCGGCGGCGTGACCCCGGGCAAAGGCGGTCAAACTCACCTGAACCTGCCTGTATTCAACACCATGAAAGAAGCCGTTAAAGAGACCGGCGCGGATGCATCTGTAATTTACGTTCCCGCTCCGTTTGTGTTGGATTCTATCGTTGAAGCCGTTGATTCAGGCGTAGGCTTGGTCGTTGTGATTACCGAAGGCGTTCCAACTCTGGACATGCTCAAAGCCAAACGTTATTTGGAAACCAACGGCAACGGTACTCGCTTGGTCGGCCCTAACTGCCCGGGCGTGATTACTCCGGGGGAGTGCAAAATCGGCATTATGCCGGGCCACATCCACACTCCGGGCCGCATCGGTATTATTTCCCGTTCCGGTACATTGACTTACGAAGCCGTGGCACAAACCACCAAACTGGGCTTGGGTCAATCAACCTGTATCGGTATCGGCGGCGACCCGATTCCTGGTATGAACCAAATCGACGCACTGAAACTCTTCCAAGAAGACCCAGATACCGACGCCATCATCATGATCGGTGAAATCGGTGGTACTGCGGAAGAAGAAGCAGCCGAATACATCCAATCCAACGTAACCAAACCTGTTGTAGGTTATATCGCTGGTGTTACCGCTCCTAAAGGCAAACGCATGGGCCACGCCGGTGCGATTATCTCCGGCGGTAAAGGTACTGCCGAGGAAAAATTCGCCGCGTTTGAAAAAGCCGGCATCGCCTACACCCGCAGCCCTGCCGAGTTGGGCACTACCATGCTGGAAGTGTTGAAAGCAAAAGGTTTGGTGTAAATCAATCATCTGACTGATTAAAGATTAAATGCCGTCTGAAACCGGAAATCTGGTTTTAGGCGGCATTTGGTTTATCTGGATTCAGCATATGTTTAATAGGTTTGACTTGCATAAAGTTTCAAGTGGGTCATTACCGGAATATAAGGTACGGCATGGTAAGGCGGCTTGGAGAGGCAGGTTACGTCTTGCTTTTTATTGCTATTTGGAAGGGGGGAGAAATATCAAAATTTCCCATATCGTTAACAATTTTAAATTTTTATATATTTAAACTCATAAAGATATAAAGCATCGTTTGAATTGTGTTGTATTTTTTTAAATTGTGTTGTATTTTTTAAATTAGTGGGTAAATTACATTTTGTTTCAAATTAGAACTAAATATTAAGAGAGGACACACTATGCTGCATACTGCTCCAGATACGCCGCAACTCCCGCAAGGCAGGCCGAAATTTTATCACAGCCTGTATTTCCAAGTTATCGTTGCCATCATTATCGGTATTATACTTGGCAATTTCTTTCCTCATTTCGGGGCAAGCTTGAAGCCTCTGGGGGAAGCGTTCATCAAGCTGGTCAAGATGATTATTGCACCGGTTATTTTCCTGACCGTCGTTACCGGTATTGCCGGTATGAATGATATGAAGTCGGTTGGTCGCGTTGCGGGTAAAGCAATGCTTTATTTCCTTACCTTTTCGACTCTTGCATTGGTTATTGGCCTGATAGTCGCCAATATTGTCCAACCTGGGGCAGGACTCAATATTGACCCCGCTACATTGCATTCCGAAAAGGTTTCGGAATATGTTGAGAAGGCACATGACAGCACCTTGGTTGGTTTTTTGATGAATATTATTCCGACTACGGTGGTCAGCCCCCTGACGGAAGGTAATATTCTGCAAGTTTTATTCGTTTCCGTCTTATTCGGCATTTCCCTTGCTTCCGTAGGCGAGAAAGCGCGTCCTATCACCGACTTGCTTCTGGCGGCAACAACCCCGATGTTCAAAGTGGTTTCCATATTGATGAAGGCCGCACCGTTGGGGGCATTAGGTGCTATGGCATTCACCGTTGGGAAATATGGTCTGCATTCCATCAGTAATCTGATTCTTTTGGTAGCCACTTTCTATTTAACATCATTATTGTTTGTCGTTTTTGTCCTTGGTGCGGTGGCACGTTATAACGGGTT
>NZ_JBPBFH010000056.1:0-5592 GCF_050896295.1 Neisseria sp. SLRRB23 | reverse complement strand
CCACTACTGGGGACACTTGGAAAACACCCGCTTAAAAACCCACGAAGCCTCATTGGGCGTGCGCTACCGCTTCTGATTCCCCGATGCCGATGCCGTCTGAACCTTCAGACGGCATTTTTGATGCACTTGCCGTTTACAGGCGCGGGGCGGGCGTAGTGAAATACCCGAACCGTCATTCCCGACAACACCGTAATCTTGAAATCCGTCCGACAACA
This sequence comes from Neisseria sp. SLRRB23, assembly GCF_050896295.1. Lineage (NCBI taxonomy): Bacteria > Pseudomonadati > Pseudomonadota > Betaproteobacteria > Neisseriales > Neisseriaceae > Neisseria > Neisseria sp. SLRRB23. Next base: position 5,377 of record NZ_JBPBFH010000056.1, on the reverse strand, counting down.
CCATAATCTTGAAACCCGTCATTCCCGCGCAGGCGGGAATCCAGACCCCCGACGCGGCGGGAATCTATCGGAAATGACTGAAACCCCGAGATTCTAGATTCCCACTTTCGTGGGAATGACGGTTCAGTTGCGTTCCGACAACACCGTAATCTTGAAACTCGTCATTCCCGCGCAGGCGGGAATCCAGACCTGTCCGCACAGAAACTTATCGGATAAAAACAGTTGCTCAAACCCCACGTTCTAGATTCCCACTTTCGTGGGAATGACGGTTCAGTTGCGTAGGACTGGGTCGTCGAAAGGGGCGGATTCGATGGATTCGATGAAAACGGTAGAAATGTTGGATTGATGGAAATGGCGGGCTGAAGCACACCCTCCGGCTCGCTGATTCCCCGATACCGATGCCGTCTGAACCTTCAGACGGTATTTTTGATGCACTTGCCGTTTACAGGCGCAGGACAGGCGTAAGGAAATACCCGAACCGTCATCCCCGACAACACCGTAATCTTGAAACCCGTCATTCCCGCGCAGGCGGGAATCCAGTGGGCGTAGCAACTGTATTTTTCACCCCGTCGGGCAAAAATACAGTTGCTACATCCGCCCTAACGCCACTCTACGCATCCGCCCTACGACTGCCCTACACCACAATCCGCAGTCCGCCCCTACGGCCCTGCCGAACGAAAACAATATTAATCGGGATTCCATATCAAACAATGCCGATACCGCCCCGTATATTCAAACACCATCCGGCCTGAAAACCAATGCCGACCGAATCCGGACAAAATAAACCAAACCGGCAGGCTGCTCAAAAAAAACGGTACTTCGCAACAGAAGTACCGTTTATCGGGATTTCAAATTTTATTCTTCGGGACGCTCGCCGTCGGTTTCGTCCAATTTTCCTTCGGTGATGTGCATTTCCACGCCGTTCAATGCACGGATTTTCGCATCGATTTCATCGGCAACCTCAGGATTTTCCTTCAACCAGACGCGGACGTTGTCTTTGCCCTGACCAATTTTCGCACCATTATAGCTGTACCAGGCTCCGGACTTGTTGATGATGTCGTTCTTCACGCCTATATCAATCAACTCGCCTTCCCAACTTACGCCTTCGCCGTACAAAATGTCGAATTCTGCCTGACGGAACGGGGGGGCGACTTTATTTTTGATAACTTTGACACGGGTTTCGTTACCGATGACTTCCTCGCCTTTTTTAATCTGACCCGCACGGCGGATATCGAGGCGGACGGAAGAATAGAATTTGAGCGCGTTGCCGCCGGTGGTGGTTTCCGGGCTGCCGAACATCACGCCGATCTTCATGCGGATTTGGTTGATGAATACGACCAGGGTATTGGTTTTTTTGATGTGTCCAGTCAGTTTGCGCAAAGCCTGACTCATCAGCCGCGCATGAAGTCCGACGTGGCTGTCGCCCATGTCGCCTTCGATTTCGGCTTTGGGGACGAGAGCGGCNACAGAGTCGACGACCACCATGTCCACACCGCCGGAGCGCACAAGCGTATCGCAGATTTCCAAAGCCTGTTCGCCGGTATCGGGCTGGGAAAGGTAGAGCTCTTCTACTTTAACGCCGAGCTTGCGCGCGTAAACGGGATCGAAGGCATGTTCCGCATCAATAAAGGCACACACGCCGCCGTCTTTTTGACACTGTGCGACCGCCTCAAGGCAGAGAGTGGTTTTACCGGACGACTCCGGACCGAAGATTTCGACAATACGGCCGCGCGGCAGGCCGCCGACACCGAGTGCCAAGTCCAAACCCAGTGAACCGGTGGAAATGACTTCGAGATTTTCTTCCTGCTGGCTGCCGTCCATTTTCATGATGGAGCCTTTGCCGAAACTTTTTTCGATTTGCGCCAAGGCGGCGGCAAGGGCTTTGCTTTTGTCGTCTGACATGGGGGGTTCCTCCGGAACAAATGCGGTATGTAATATGCGGCACAGCACGGGCTGCGGCGCGGAATATGAATCGGTCGGTCATTATCGCATGTTTGCCTTTCGGGGGCTACCATCCGCTTCAGACCGAATGCCGTCTGAAACATTGCCCCTCCTTTGCTATAATGACACCCTTACTTTTCCCGCCAGCCGCCTGAACCGCCATGCACACCAGCCTTACCGTCAAAAATACCGTTATCGGAAGCGGGCGCACCAAAATCGCCGTGCCGCTTGTCGCCCGAGATGCCGCCGATTTGTCCTCCGTGCTATTCCGAATCAAAAACCTGCCCTTCGACATCGTCGAGTTCCGCGCCGACTTTTTGGAATGCGCGGGCAGCATCGGCGAAGTATTGCACCACACGCAGACCGTCCGCGACGCGCTGCCCGACAAACCGCTGCTGTTTACGTTCAGACGGCATGGCGAAGGCGGCTCGTTCCCGTGTTCGGACGATTATTATTTCGAACTACTCGACGCGCTGATCGAAAGCCGCCTGCCCGACATTATCGATATCGAGCTGTTTTCCGGCGAAACCGCCGTCCGGCGCGCCGTGGCAAATGCTCAAAAAAACGGCATCGCCGCCCTGCTCTGCAATCATGAGTTTCACCGCACGCCGCCGCAGGAAGAAATCGTATGCCGTCTGAAACAGATGGAGGACTTCGGCGCGGACATCTGCAAAATCGCGGTGATGCCGCAAAGCGCAGAAGATGTGCTGACTTTGCTTTCTGCCACGCTCAAAGCGAAACAGCTTGCCGACAAACCGATTGTGACGATGTCGATGGGGCAGACGGGGGCGGTCAGCCGGCTTGCCGGACAGGTGTTCGGCTCAAGCATCACGTTCGGTTCGGGAACGCAAAACTCCGCGCCTGGGCAAATCGGCGTATCCGCCCTCCGTGCGGCACTCGACTGCCTCGAAAGCGGCGCAGAATGATTTCAGACGGCATCAAAACATGATGAAACTCAATCCCCAACAGCTCGAAGCCGTCCGCTACCTCGGCGGACCTCTGCTTGTGCTTGCCGGCGCCGGCAGCGGCAAAACCGGCGTAATTACTCAAAAAATCAAGCATTTGATTGTCAATGTCGGCTATCTGCCGCATACCGTCGCCGCGATTACCTTTACCAACAAAGCCGCTGCGGAAAGGCAGGAGCGCGTCGCCAAAATGCTGCCCAAATCGCAAACGCGCGGGCTGACGATTTGCACGTTCCACTCTTTGGGCATGAAGATTCTGCGCGAAGAGGCGAACCATATCGGTTACAAAAAAAACTTCTCCATCCTCGACTCTACCGACAGCGCGAAAATCATCGGCGAACTCTTAGGCGGTACGGGCAAAGAAGCCATATTCAAAGCGCAGCATCAAATTTCCCTGTGGAAAAACGATTTAAAAACGCCTGAAGATGTCGTTCAGACGGCCTCTAATGAGTGGGAACAACAAACCGCCCCCGTGTATGCGAGCTATCAGGAAACCTTACAAAGCTATCAGGCAGTGGACTTCGACGACTTAATCCGCCTGCCTGCCGTGCTGTTGCAGCAAAACAGNGAAGTGCGCAACAAATGGCAGCGGCGGCTGCGTTATCTATTGGTTGACGAATGCCAAGATACGAATACCTGCCAATTTACGTTGATGAAACTTCTGACCGGCGCGGAAGGGATGTTTACCGCCGTCGGCGACGACGACCAGTCCATCTACGCATGGCGCGGTGCGAACATGGAAAACCTGCGCAAAATGCAGGAAAACTATCCGCAGATGAAGGTCATCAAACTGGAGCAAAACTACCGCTCCACCGCGCGGATTCTCAAAATAGCCAACAAAGTCATCGAAAACAACCCCAAGCTGTTTACCAAAAAACTTTGGTCGCAATTGGGCGAAGGCGAGCCCGTCAAAGTCGTTGCCTGCCAAAACGAGCAGCACGAAGCCGAGTGGGTCGTCAGCCAAATCATCAAACAAAAACTCATCGGCGGCGACAAAACCCAATATGCCGATTTCGCCGTGTTATACCGCGGAAAACATCAGGCACGGATTTTCGAGGAAGCATTACGCGCCGCTCGTATCCCCTACCGTCTCTCCGGCGGACAAAGCTTTTTCGACAAAGCCGAAATCAAAGACGTGTTGTCTTATGTGCGGCTGCTTGCCAACCCCAACGACGATCCCGCCTTTCTGCGTGCCGTTACCACGCCCAAACGCGGCATCGGCGATGTAACGCTGGGCAAGCTCAACACTTACGCGCACGAACACGAATGCAGCCTGTATGAAGCCGCGCAAACCGAAGAAGCCCTTGCCACGCTGAACAATACCAACCGCCAACACCTGCAAGCCTTTATGGATATGTTCGGCAGTTACCGCGCCAAAGCCGAAACCAGCGAAGCGGGCGAGTTCATCAACAGCCTGCTCGAAGAAATCGACTATGAAAACCATTTGATGCAAAACGAAGAAGGCAAAGCAGGCGAAATCAAATGGCGCAACGTCGGCGATTTGGTATCATGGTTTGCACGAAAAGGCGGGGAAGACGGCAAAAACGTCATCGAACTCGCCCAAACCGTCGCCTTGATGACGCTTTTGGAAGGAAAAGACGAAGAAGAAACCGATGCCGTCTCACTATCCACGCTACACGCCGCCAAAGGTTTGGAGTATCCGTATGTTTTCCTTATCGGTTGCGAAGAAGGTGTTTTGCCGCACAACGACAGCATCGAAGAAGGCAACGTCGAAGAAGAACGCCGCCTGATGTACGTCGGCATCACCCGCGCCAAACGCCAACTCACACTGACCCACTGCGTCAAACGCAAAAAACAAGGCACATGGCAGTTCCCCGAACCCAGCCGATTCATAGACGAAATGCCGCAGGAAGATTTGAAAATCCTAGGCCGCAAAGGCGGCGAGCCGATTGTCAGCAAGGAAGAAGGCAGACGCAACCTTGCCGATATAATCGGAAGGCTCGACAGCATGAAAAAAGGCAATCCGTCGGATTAAACCAAGATAGGGAAACGAAGCCGGAGACAATTTGCAGCTCGAGATATGGAGGGGTCTTCTTTGTATCACAATCAACTGAATAAGAGTCAGATGAATAAGAGAAGAAATGATGGTGGCTTCTATCATTCATATGACCCCAACAATGTCAAAGATGGAAGAACTTTTATATCTAAAGATGACATTGAGTTAAAAATGAGTCAGGGAAAAACAGCAGAAGTTGATTCCAAAGGACATATGATAAATAATACTCACTTGATAAATAATACTCACTAGAAATATGAACAGCAAAACTAAGCTTCGAGTTGATAAAATAATCGAACTGAAGCATCATATTGAGAATTGGGAAATTCAAACAAGCGAAGAGATCGAAAAGCTTCTTGTTGATTTTGAGAAACAGCCTAGGCAAGAAATGTCTTCTTATTATACGGAGCTTTTTAGAGATNTTCAATTTGCGGGTGTTTTGGTGCAAATAGCA
>NZ_JBPBFH010000055.1:0-5538 GCF_050896295.1 Neisseria sp. SLRRB23 | reverse complement strand
TGGCAGCACCTTCGGCAGCGTTGACCAGATCGATCAGCGGTGAGGAAATTTTGGCGAAGGTGCCGATTTTAAGGTCGCGCTCGCTCTGGTGGTTGCGGCCGTGGTTATCGGCAGTACGGATATCGACGCTTTGGGCGGCAATGTCGATGTCACGGGCGGCGGCAACATCACTGCCGGTTTGGCGGTAGGCGCCGCCGGTATCTATCCGTACGCTGCCTTTCAGGCTGCCGACGGCTTCGGCACTGCCTGCGTGCTGCTACCTACCGCAGAAATGGTATCCGCTTCGCTTTCTTAGCCATAGGTTTAATCAGATATTTTGCTGCTTACCAATTTCTTTTGCCAATCTAAAAAAATTTTTACCAGCTTCATTAGTTAATGAATCTATGTATTTATCAATATCAATTGTGTTGCAAACAAATATTTCATTTGTGTGTTTATTAAATTCTAAATTTAACAAAATATTTCCGTTTACCAATACTTCATATATATCTTCCTCTTCAGGAAGCATAGATAAACAGTATGCACTTGAAGCTGCAAATTCTTTTTTTAGATATTCAACAATAAATGTATTATTAAGTAGAATCCAATTAAATTCATCAAGTGATTGCTTAACTTCTTCTAATGTCCATTTTTTAATACTATTTTTCTTCATTTTATTCTTCCTGGTGTTGTTGTTACTAAATTGCCATATTTGTCTGTTTGAATGGTCATGATATTGGTCGGTTTATTTCCATTAAATTTGTCATATCCAATATTTTTATTTAATTTAACAACTCTTTCATAAATTGTATGAGAAATGCTGTGTCCATCACCAAGTTTCTCAATAGATATGCGTTTTCGTGTGACTGGTACCGACACAACATCTTTATGCTGCAATAATGCTCTTAATTCATTTTTTGAGATAGAAAATTGACTACCGGTTCCTCCTCCTTCTGGTAAATGTCTATCAACAACATGTATCCAACCAGAATTATTAAAATTACGATTTTTTAAATTAATTCTTGATTGAACGACAGAACCCGTTGAAAAAATAGGTGGCGAATTACTGGCATTCATTGCTGTTGGAGCAGGCAATGCCTTCTGTTCCCAATCCCGGCTGCTAAACACCCGTTTGCTTCCGTCGGGCCGTACCACTTTCACCGCATTGTCCGAGTTGATATAATTAATATCTCTTACTGAATTTTCAAGTTTTTCTAATACTTTAGGTGAGCTTTTCGCCTCTTTGGCTAATTCAAACAATTTCTTGGCTGTGCGCAAATCCCCCGCTTCTTTGGCAGCTTCGTAGGCCTTTCTGAAATCGCGAACGGTTTCTAGTTTTTTAGCTACTTTCACTCCCGGAATGGCAAAAATAGTTGCAACAGCATAATCTCTAAACGTGTCGGCCTGTTTGAAATCTTTAATCGTTCCGACAACCGTCATATCGGTAAGCAGTTCGCTGCCAATCCGCATCATTTTTGCATTGGCGGCAATTTCTTCCGGTGATTTGCCGTAAGACATTAACACAACAGTATCGGTTTTGCCGAACTCTTCGCTATGAGCCTGCCTTCTTTCGGGATTAAATGCCATTTTAAAATCAAACAATCTGCTTAATGGAGTGGCACTTAACCCACTCATAGCAACTTCCGCTTCTTTTCTCAACCGAGTACATAAAGGAGAACGGATATTGGCATTACATTCAGCTAGCAGTCGCAAATCTCGCTCTTTATTTAGCCTTTCCAACCTTTTTTGTTCCGCGCAGGCTGCCTTATCTCCTTTTCGGCAAGCTACAGCAGCATCTACTTGAGCATTGAGTTCCTCTCTAGTTAAGTAATTATTCTCCACCGCATTCTGCCCCAACACGCCCCCTACTTGCGCATTGAACAGGGCATTGGTGTTGGTGCTGCCGCCGGCTTTCAGGCTGCTTTGCCGGCTTTGGCGGTAGTTTTGGTTTTGCTCTTTGCCGGCGGATTTAAAGCCGAAACCGGCTTCGACGGGCAGCAGGGTGGCGCCAAAAATTATCTGCGTTAAAGTTCATTTTCATAGTAAGGTGTTAAAAAAATATTCTCCTCTTCCCAAGGAGAAGATACGCCATTTTGATTCATAAATATTTCATAATTATAAAAATCTTTATCATAATCCCCATATGTAATTTTCATTCCTTTTAACCACATGGCATCACATTCGTCACATAGAATAATTTCTTTCAAAATGTATTTTGATTTAAAAATATACAATATTCCTTGGTTGCAGCGCGGACATATTTTTGGATTCATAATGTATCTCTAATCTATTTTATTGCAGGGTAAGCAGAAATAATTTTCCCAGTATTAGGAACTACAATAATTCGTATAAAAGTCTCCCCTTTTGTACCTACCTGTCTTCCCATATTAACTACATAAGCACCAGGATCACCAAAAACCGGAAGTCCTCTTTTTTTCCAAGCTTCATCAATCAATGGCAATATTTGATTTCTGGGAACATTAAAAACTGTATGCGTGCGTTTTTTCGGATCTGGAATCGCATGAGCAAGTACATGTTTAATGCGATTTCCATGGATACTACCTAAGCTATAGTCTAATCCAGCAGGAGTCTTCCAAATTTGTTGTGTTTTATCAAAAACTAATTTAATACCAGTTTGTTGTTGAACCTGATTAATAGTTTGAGCATTAATATTCCCTACAATTCCTAACTGTGTTGTAGACCGAGGCATACCTGTTTTACTCGGTGTAGCAAATACGGAATTCATCAATTTTGAATATGCAGAATTGGGATTAACCATAGCACGCATACCCAAAATCGTACTAACGTCTCCTAATGTATCTAAACCTGCACGAACCCAGTTCCCATTAGCAATATTTACAGCTCTTCTATCTACTTCTATCGAATCACGTAATCCTGCTGCATCGCCTGCATTGAGGACAACATGAAGCTGCATACTCATAACAACATGCGCTTCGCAGGATTTGTTGCCTTTAGATATATTGAAGAAATGGCAGGTAACAGGCCAATTAATACACTAAGTGATGAGGAAGTGGTTGCATACCATGCGGATTTCATGAATGGTCTTGCAATGTCTGCTGCTGCTACCGGAGGAGGAGCGAAAGGATTGGGAGGAGGTGCAAGACAGGTTTATCGCGCAATTAAGGGGAGTGGTGGAAGACAAAATTTAACGACCGCCTCAGGAAGAAATCATAATGATAACATCAACATAGGTGGAAATAATCCTAGATTTAATCAGCAACGGCATGAAAAAATCGAATCCCACAACCCAAACAGAATAGAGGAGATACGCCAACGTAATGCCGTTTCTTCTGCAGAAAGGCAGGCTGATGCATTAAAAAGGATGCAAACGTCTGGCCACACCCGCCTGCCTGGGCGCCACAAAAAGGAAAACCCGGCGCTGCTAGAGAAATGTCCTCTTCAGACAATCCGAATCAAACAGCCGAGGCTTTTGCACGTCGATATTTAGGCAGGAAACCTACACTAATGGAACGAGTCGAAGGTGAAAAATTATACGGAGGTAAATGTGTGGGCTGTTGGAAAGCGCAAATGCCGGACGGAACCTTTGTGGTGTATAGGCCAGCAGGTAATGCTTCTATGACCAAGGGAACTACTGCGTCTGTTGATATTAATAACCCAACATCAAATAACTTAAATATTAATTTAAAAGGCAAGCCAACAGAGTTAAAATTTAAATTCCCTGCTAGATAAGGATGTTTTAATGAATTTAGAGACAGCAGAAAATATTCAATGCGAATTTGAGTATTTAGCATTAGATGGTTATTTTCCAATGCATTTTGCATCGCATGGTCAAGGAAACAAAGATTGGCAATTTGCAGTTGAATTCATATATAGATTATTAATATGTCAATTAGCAACTCTTGAACCTATCAACTTTGAAACGAAAAATGATATTTTAGACTTTTGCCATAATTTAGCAAAACAAAGTCCTTTTAATAATGATAATGAGGTGTGGTATCAGGGGGAAATTGTATTAACAAAAAAAGGGATAGATTTAATAAAGGAATATATTCCAGAGGCGTTTGAAGAGTGGAATGGAAAGAAATTTGAATTAAACATTCCTTTCATTAAAACATTAAAAAATATATTTGTTAATTATGAGGTAGCATGGGATGAGAATAATCCACTATTCCCCATTATATCTTTTAAATATTGAATAAGCGGCATATAGGACAAAAAAGGGGCTAGAAGTCCCTGCAAGCCTTATCCTGCAAGACTTTAAGCGGAGTCGAAGGTTTTGAACACAAAAAATTCCCTTTTTGCTGCCCAAAACAAGTCAAAAAGAACGGCAGGCAAACCGGCAGGCAATGTTAAAATTAATTAATTTTTTCAGAAGGGTAAACTTATGAGAATAAATGAACGACAAGCATCTGCTATTCAGGATGTATTTCGAAAATTAGCTTTTGTTGATACAGAACCTGTAGACCTTCCCAATTCAGGGATTGATTGGCAGGAAACAGTAGAGATTATTTACCGGCTGTTTACCTTGAGATGGATGGAATTTTGGCCGCAGAAAGAGATTACGGATGAAGACATCTGGGAGTATTGCCGGAATCTTGCCCGTTATGATCCCGATGCAGATCTTTATTTGAAAAGTCAAGAATTTGATCGTTGGTGGGGATATTATTGGCTTACACATATTAACCTTACCTCTAAGGGAGAATTATTTTATTTTAAATATTTTGATCCCGAAGTAGTGAACAGTGCAGAAGACGACAATGCCGTGAATCCCACCTTTATCGATCATCTTGAAAGCATCTTTGAAGAAAACGATATGCCGTGGGGTAAGATATTTTTTCCCGTACAGAGTATCGAGTAAGCGTAGGCGGCTTGCTGCCTTGTATCTTTTTTCTATGCAAACCCTGGCTGCCGGTGCCCAAGCCTACCAACTGGCCGATGGCGTCGGCAAAGTGGCCGACGCCCTTAAAAGCAACAACGGACAGCAAGGCGCCGTCCTCTTGTCCGTTGAAGCCGGTTTCGGCTTTAAAACCGCCGGCAAGGAACAAAACCAAAACTACCGCCAAAGCCGCGAAAGCAGCCTGAAAGCCGGCGGCGACATCAATATCCGCAGCCGCGAGAGCGACATTACCGTCCAAGGCAGCAACATTACTGCGGGCGACACCATCCGCCTCGATTCCGCGCGCGACATCCGGCTGCTCTCCGCCCAAGACAGCCAACATCAGGACGGCAAAAACCGCAATGCCGGCGTACAAGTCGGCGTCGGCGTTTCCGTCGGTGCGCAAACCGGCGTCTATATCTATGCCGAAGCCGCCTACGGCAAAGGCAAAAACCGTTCGGACAGCCAAACCCATCAAAACACCCTGCTGCAATCGGACAAACTGCAGCTCAGCAGCAAGGGCAATACCGTGTTGAACGGTGCCCAAGCCCATGCCCGACGCATCGACGCCGATGTCGGCGGCACCCTTTATATCGAAAGCCCGCAGGACACTGTCGAACAGGAGAGCAAACAAAGCGGCGGCGGCATCCGCGCCCAAGTCGCGCTCGGTACCGCATGGAACGTATCCGGCAACTGCAACG
>NZ_JBPBFH010000054.1:0-5797 GCF_050896295.1 Neisseria sp. SLRRB23 | reverse complement strand
AGCTACAAGTTTTAAAGGCAGCCCGCGTTTTGTGGAAAAACTGCAATGCCGTCTGAAAGCCCTTCAGACGGCATTTGTTTCCCCAAACGCATCATCCTGCCGCAAGCCTTTCTGATAAATTCTTGCAGCTTTGGGTTCCTAGATTCCCGCTTTCGCGGGAATGACGCGGAAAGGTTGCTTTTCGTCATTCCCGCGCAGGCGGGAATCTAGTCCGTTCGGTTTCAGCCATTTCCGATAAATTCCTGTTGCTTTTCATTTCTAGATTCCCGCTTTCGCGGGAATGACGGCGGAAAGGTTGCTGTTTTTCCGATAAATTCCTGCCGCTCTTCGTTTTTGGGATGGGGGAAATATAGTGGATTAACAAAAATCAGGACAAGGCGACGAAGCCGCAGACAGTACAAATAGTACGGAACCGATTCACTCGGTGCTTCAGCACCTTAGAGAATCGTTCTCTTTGAGCTAAGGCGGGGCAACGCCGTACTGGTTTTTGTTAATCCACTATAAAACAAAAGCGCGCGTATCAAAAAACAAAAATGCAAAGAACGGCGTTGGCAATTTTAAGGTTTGCGCCTTAGCTGCACTTATTCGCAAAAAAACCGCACGGCGTTGACCGTGCGGCTTGTTGTCTGAAGGCTTCAGACGGCATTGCTTACATCATGCCGCCCATACCGCCCATTCCCCCCATATCGGGCATAGCCGGTTTTTCTTCAGGGATTTCAGCGATCATACAGTCTGTGGTCAACATCAGACCAGCGATAGACGCGGCGTGTTGCAGCGCGGAACGGGTTACTTTGGCGGGGTCGAGTACGCCCATTTCAATCATATCGCCGTATTCGCCGCTGCCAGCGTTGTAGCCGTAGTTGCCTTTGCCTTCCAACACTTTGTTCACGACTACGCTNGGCTCGCCGCCTGCGTTGGCAACGATTTGGCGCAGCGGAGACTCAACGGCGCGCAAGACGATTTGTACGCCTGCGTCTTGGTCGGCATTGCCGGTGTGCAGGTTTTCCAAAGCAGCACGGGCGCGCAACAGGGCTACGCCACCGCCTGCAACCACGCCTTCTTCAACGGCGGCACGGGTAGCATGCAACGCGTCTTCCACGCGGTCTTTTTTCTCTTTCATTTCGACTTCGGTAGCGGCACCGACTTTGATCACTGCCACACCGCCTGCCAGTTTGGCAACGCGCTCTTGCAGTTTTTCTTTGTCGTAATCGCTGGTTGCGGTTTCGATTTGTTGGCGGATTTCGGCAACACGCGCTTCGATTTGGGCTGCGTCGCCGAAGCCGTCGATAATGGTGGTGTTTTCTTTACCGATTTCGATGCGTTTGGCCTGACCCAAGTCGTCCAAAGTCGCTTTTTCCAGAGACAAACCGACTTCTTCGGAAATCACCGTGCCGCCGGTCAGGATGGCGATGTCTTGCAACATCGCTTTGCGGCGGTCACCGAAGCCCGGAGCTTTCACGGCAACGGTTTTCAGGATGCCTCGGATGTTGTTCACCACCAAAGTCGCCAAGGCTTCGCCTTCTACGTCTTCAGCGATAATCAACAGCGGACGGCTGGCTTTCGCCACTTGTTCCAACACGGGCAGCAGGTCGCGGATGTTGCTGATTTTTTTGTCGAACAGCAAAACAAACGGGCTGTCCAAACCGGCAATTTGTTTTTCAGCGTCGTTGATGAAGTAAGGAGACAGGTAGCCGCGGTCGAACTGCATACCTTCAACCACGTCCAGCTCGTTTTCCAAGGATTTGCCGTCTTCAACGGTAATCACGCCTTCTTTGCCGACTTTTTCCATCGCTTCGGCGATAATCGCGCCGACTTGTTCGTCAGAGTTGGCGGAAATCGAGCCGACTTGGGCGATTTCTTTGGAAGTATCGCAAGGTTTGGCGATGTTTTTCAGCTCTTCAACCAAAGCGGCAACGGCTTTGTCGATACCGCGTTTCAGGTCGGTCGGGTTCATACCGGCGGTAACGTATTTCATACCTTCGGCAACGATGGATTGCGCCAATACGGTGGCGGTAGTCGTACCGTCGCCCGCCACGTCGTTGGTTTTGGACGCAACTTCTTTCACCATTTGCGCGCCCATATTTTCAAACTTGTCTTTCAGTTCGATTTCTTTGGCGACGGTTACGCCGTCTTTGGTGATGTGCGGGCCGCCGAAGGCGCGGTCAACCACCACGTTGCGGCCTTTGGGGCCCAGGGTTACGCGCACGGCGTTTGCCAGAATGTTCACGCCGTTTACCATTTTTTGACGGACTTCATTGCCGAACTGTACGTCTTTTGCTGCCATTTCAATTCTCCAAAAATCATTAAAACTGTCTGATAAAACCGTTTATGCCGTCTGAAGGCGGTTTGCCGTTTCAGACGGCATCGTGTCCGTATTTATTTTTCAACGATGCCGAAAATATCTTCTTCGCGCATTACCAACAGCTCTTCGCCGTCGGCTTTGACGGTTTGGCCGCTGTATTTGCCGAAGATGATTTTGTCGCCGACTTTGACATCCAGCGGACGGCGGTTGCCGTCTTTACCGATTTTGCCCGCGCCCACGGCGATGACTTCGCCCATATCGGGTTTTTCGGCGGCCGCGCCCGGCAAAACGATGCCAGAGGCGGTTTTTTCTTCAGCTTCCAAGCGTTTGACGACAACGCGGTCGTGTAAAGGACGGATGGTCATATTTATGCTCCGATAAATGGTTTGAAAACAATCATCTGCCCGAACGGTTCAGGCAGATTGAAGTGGAAACCGGACAGCCGTCAGGCGGCTGCCCGTATAAGTCGGCAAAATTAGGGTGTGTGCAGGTAAATTCAAGTGAGGCGGAAAAAATTTATAGTGAATTAACAAAAACCAGTACAGCGTTGCCTCGCCTTAGCTCAAAGAGAACGATTCTCTAAGGTGCTGAAGCACCAAGTGAATCGGTTCCGTACTATTTATACTGTCTGCGGCTTCGTCGCCTTGTCCTGATTTCCGTTCGTTTTCGGTTATTCCCGATAAATTACCGCCGTTTCTCGTCATTTCTTTAACCCTTCGTCATTCCCGCACAGGCTTCGTCATTCCCGCGCAGGCTTCGTCATTCCCGCATTTGTTAATCCACTATATTTCCGCCGTTTTTTACATTTCCGACAAAACCTGTCAACAAAAAACAACTCTTCGCAAATAAAAACGCTAATCAGCTTTACACAACCCCCCCCCCCGCTAATATAAACAAAAATAATTATTAATTATTTTTCTTATCCTGCCAAACCTTAACGGTTTGGCTTAACTTCCCTTCATATACTCAAAAGGACGACTGAATGAACGCCCCATTGTTCCGCCTCAGCCTGCTCTCACTTACCCTGGCGGCAGGTTTTGCCCACGCGGCAGACAACGCCAATGTCGCATTGGATACCGTTACCGTAAAAGGCGACCGCCAAGGCAGCAAAATCCGTACCAACATCGTTACGCTTCAACAAAAAGACGAAAGCACCGCAACCGATATGCGCGAACTCTTAAAAGAAGAGCCATCCATCGATTTCGGCGGCGGTAACGGCACATCCCAACACATGACCTTGCGCGGCATGGGTCAGAACTCTGTCGACATCAAGGTGGACAACGCCTATTCCGACAGCCAAATCCTTTACCACCAAGGCAGATTTATTGTCGATCCCGCTTTGGTTAAAGTCGTTTCCGTACAGAAAGGCGCGGGTTCCGCCTCTGCCGGTATCGGCGCAACCAACGGCGCGATTATCGCCAAAACCGTCGATGCCCAAGACCTGCTCAAAGGCTTGGATAAAAACTGGGGCGTGCGCCTCAACAGCGGCTTTGCCAGCAACGAAGGCGTAAGCTACGGCGCAAGCGTATTCGGAAAAGAGGGCAACTTCGACGGCTTGTTCTCTTACAACCGCAACGATGAAAAAGATTACGAAGCAGGTAAAGGCTACAAAAATCCCAACGGCGGCAAAACCGTACTGTACAGCGCGCTGGACAAACGCAGCTACCTCGCCAAAATCGGAACAACCTTCGGCGACGGCGACCACCGCATCGTGTTGAGCCATATGAAAGACCAACACCGAGGCATCCGCACTGTGCGTGAAGAATTTACAATCTTCGGGACCGATCCTATAAAAGACAGGCAGAAACCCTCATACCGTGAAACCACTCAATCCAACACCAACTTAGAGTACACGGGCAAAAACTTGGGCTTTGTCGAAAAACTGAACGCCAACGCCTATGTGTTGGAAAACGAACGCTACTCCGCCGATGACAGCGGCAGCGGTTACGCAGGCAATGTGGTCGGCCCCAACCATACCCAAATCACCACTCGGGGTATGAATTTCAACTTCGACAGCCGCCTTGCCGAACAAACCCTGTTGAAATACGGTATCAACTACCGCCATCAGGAAATCAAACCTCAAGCATTTTTGAACGGCGAATTTAAGATCTCCGATAAGAAACCAGACCCAGACAATCCTAAAAACGAAATACCTAAAACCACTGCAGAAAAAGCGAAAGACCAAAAAGATATGGATCTTGTCCATTCCTACAAACTGTCTAACCCAGCCAAAACTGATACCGGCGCGTATATCGAAGCCATTCACGAAATTAACGGCTTTACCCTGACCGGCGGGTTGCGTTACGACCGCTTCAAGGTGAAAACCCACGACGGCAAAACCGTTTCAAGCAGCAGCCTTAACCCGAGTTTCGGTGTGATTGGGCAGCCGCACGAATACTGGAGCTTCAGCGCAAGCCACAACTACGCCAGCCGCAGCCCGCGCCTGTATGACGCGCTGCAAACCCACGGCAAACGCGGCATCATCTCGATTGCCGACGGCACGAAAGCCGAACGCGCGCGCAATACCGAAATCGGCTTCAACTACAACGACGGCACGTTTGCCGCAAACGGCAGCTACTTCTGGCAAACCATCAAAGACGCGCTTGCCAATCCGCAAAACCGCCACGACTCTGTCGCCGTCCGCGAAGCCGTTAACGCCGGTTACATCAAAAACCACGGTTACGAATTGGGCGCGTCCTACCGCACCGGCGGCCTGACTGCCAAAGTCGGCGTCAGCCACAGCAAACCGCGCTTTTACGATACCCATCCTAAAAAACTGTTAAGCGCGAACCCTGAATTTGGCGCACAAACCGGTCGCACTTGGACGGCCTCCCTTGCCTACCGCTTCAAAAACCCGAATCTGGAAATCGGCTGGCGCGGACGCTATGTTCAAAAAGCCGTGGGTTCGATATTGGCGGCAGGTCAAAAAGACCGCAGCGGCAAATTGGAAAACGTTGTACGCCAAGGTTTCGGTGTGAACGATATCTTCGCCAACTGGAAACCGCTGGGCAAAGACACGCTCAATGTCAATCTTTCGGTTAACAACGTGTTCAATAAGTTCTACTATCCGCACAGCCAACGCTGGACCAATACCCTGCCGGGCGTGGGCCGTGATGTACGCTTGGGCGTGAACTACAAGTTCTAAAACGCATATCCCGAAAAAATGCCGTCTGAAAGCCTTTCAGGCGGCATCTGTTCTGATAATTTGATATATAGTGGATTAACAAAAACCAGTACGGCGTTGCCTCGCCTTAGCTCAAAGAGAACGATTCTCTAAGGTGCTCAAGCACCAAGTGAATCGGTTCCGTACTATTTGTACTGTCTGCGGCTTCGTCGCCTTGTCCTGATTTTTGTTAATCCACTATAAAGACCGTCGGGCATCTGCAGCCGTCATTCCCGCGCAGGCGGGAATCTAGACCTTAGAACAACAGCAATATTCAAAGATTATCTGAAAGTCCGAGATTCTAGATTCCCGCTTTCGCGGGAATGACGAAA
>NZ_JBPBFH010000053.1:0-6038 GCF_050896295.1 Neisseria sp. SLRRB23 | reverse complement strand
ATCGTTCTCTTTGAGCTAAGGCGAGGCAACGCTGTACCGGTTTTTGTTAATCCGCTATATTCCGCCATCTCTAAGATTTACAGCGATACACGGGTAATTTAAGGAATGCCCGAACCGTCATTCCCGCAACCTTTCGTCATTCCCGCCACTTTTCGTCATTCCCGCGAAAGCGGGAATCTAGAATCTCGGACTTTCAGATAATCTTTGAATATTGCTGTTGTTCTAAGGTCTATATTCCCGCCTGCGCGGGAATGACGATTCATAAGTTTCCCGAAATTCCAACATAACCGAAACCTGACAGTAACCGTAGCAACTGAACCGTCATTCCCATGAAAGTGGGAATCTAGAAATGAAAAGCAACAGGCATTTATCGGAAATAACTGAAACCGAACAGACTAGATTCCCGCCTGCGCGGGAATGACGGCTGCAGATGCCCGACGGTCTTTATAGCGGATTAACAAAAATCAGGACAAGGCGACGAAGCCGCAGACAGTACAAATAGTACGGAACCGATTCACTTGGTGCTTCAGCACCTTAGAGAATCGTTCTCTTTGAGCTAAGGCGAGGCAACGCCGTACTGGTTTTTGTTAATCCACTATAAAAAACCGCCCTATCGGATAAGCCTCTTGACTGAAAATGCTTTACCCGCGCCGTATCGGAATACGTCCTCTAAAATACAACCCGTTGAATTGAAACAAATATAAAAACATTTGACCGCAAAAACGGCAGCGCATCATTTGACAAAGAATGAAAATATCGGTTAAAAACCGATTTTCATACAAAAAACACCGCCGCCGTCCGCATCCGTTTCAGACGGCATTGAGAGAAAATCTTTTAGGAGAACCTTTATGTCCCGGCATCCCGCCCGCACCGGAGAAAAAACATTCTTCGGCCACCCTTTCCAGCTTTCCACCCTCTTCCATATCGAATTGTGGGAACGTTTTTCATTTTACGGAATGCAGGGCATCCTGCTGATTTACCTCTACTACACCGCCGACAAAGGCGGCTTGGGCATAGACAAAACCCTCGCCGGCGGCATTGTCGGCGCATACAGCGGCAGCGTGTACCTGTCCACCATTTTGGGCGCGTGGTTTGCCGACCGCGTATGGGGTGCGGAAAAAACCCTCTTCCTCTCGGGCATCGTCGTGATGCTCGGACACATCGTCCTTGCCGCCGCCCCAGGCCTGTACGGCCTTTTAATCGGGCTGATATTCATCGCATTAGGCAGCGGCGGTGTGAAATCTACGGCCAGCTCTATGGTGGGCACATTATACGAACAGGACGAAATGCGCCCGCTGCGCGATGCGGGATTTTCCATTTTCTACATCGCCATCAATATCGGCGGCTTCCTAGGCCCGCTGCTGACCGGCCTGCTTCAAGAAAACATTGGTTTCCATTATGGTTTCGGCGCGGCGGCGGTCGGTATGGCATTCGGCTTGTGGCGTTATTCCTTGGGACGTAAAAACCTGCCCCATCCCACCGTCCCCCATCCGCTTTCAAAAGGACAGGGCAAAACTGCGGCCGCCGTCGGCATTGCTCTCATCGCCGCACTTGCAACCGCCATCAAAACCGGGTTTGTCAACCTCGACAATTTCTCTGGCATCCTCTTATCTACCGTCATCCTTGCCGTCATCGCCTATTTCGCCCGCCTGCTGACCAACCCCCGCGTCAGTTCCGACAACAAACGGCACATCATCGCCTACATCCCGCTTTTCCTGACCATCTGTATGTTTTGGGCCGTCTGGTTTCAGATTTACACCGTAGCAACCGTCTATTTCGACGAAACCGTCAACCGCACCATCGGTTCGTTTACCGTACCCGTCGCCTGGAAAGATTCTATGCAAAGCCTGTGGGTCATCCTGTTTTCCGGACTGATGGCGGCAATGTGGACAAAAATGGGGCGCAAACAGCCCAAAACCCCGCTGAAATTCGCTATGGCGGTATTTGTTACCGGCGCGTCGTTTTTGGGATTCGTCCCCTTTATTTCCTCNGGCACGCCGATGCCTATTGCGGTTTTCGCACTGATAGTCCTCGCCATCACGATAGGCGAACTGATGATTTCCCCGATTGCGCTGTCCATCTCCACCAAAATCGCCCCGCCTTTATTCAAAACCCAAATGGTCGCCCTTAATTTCCTTGCCTTTTCATTAGGCTTCACTTTAGGCGGCGTATTGTTTGAAAAAGGCTATCAGGCGGGCGACGAAATCGGCTTCTACCGGCTGCTGTTCTACATCGGCGCAGCCACAGGCTTCCTGCTGCTCCTGCTCGTCCCCAAATTGAACAAAATGCTCGAAGGCACAGACTAAGTCCTGCCCCGATGCGCCAATGCCGTCTGAACCCTTCAGACGGCATTTTTCCGCATAATGAAGCCAAACCGTACCCGCGCACCTCAAACGGATAACTCAAACAGATCATCACGGCAAGGTGGGGCAACGCCATACCGGTTTCAATTCCCCCTATATGGCGCGCTTCATCAAAAGGGCACGTTACTTTTCCGAACCGCCCCTTTTAACAACCGAGTGCAAGGGAAAAATATACAAAGGCTTTTTTATGCGGACGCAAGCAAATATTTTATTGTTTTTATTAAATAATTTTTAAAATATCCAGTCTCTGCTTTTTGCCTTGCCATAAACTCAGGACAGGCTTCCGCCCACCCTGAAATAACCGCCCCGACAGCCGGTCGGAGCCTGCCGATTGTCATTTGAATACCCGCCTGACTCCGTCTGTTTGCAAGGGAAATAGCCGTTTATTTCCGCTTGGGCGGAAACCGGTTCTATTGAATAAAAGGCATTTTGTCCGACTAAATTAGAGTTGCATCAACGAAATATATAGTGGATTAACAAAAATCAGGACAAGGCGACGAAGCCGCAGACAGTACAAATAGTACGGAACCGATTCACTTGGTGCTTCAGCACCTTAGAGAATCGTTCTCTTTGAGCTAAGGCGAGGCAACGCCGTACTGGTTTTTGTTAATCCACTATAAAAACACAGCCTAAATAAAAATGCCGTCTGAACCGTATTTCAGGTTTCAGACGGCATTTGCGTGTCGGATGCACACCGGACGGGCGGTAAGCCGGGTTCTGTCTTGGACAGTCATTCCTCTAGGCATACCGTTGCCGGTATGCTCAAGCAACCTACCCGAACGCTCGGCGGGCAGCGTCATTGCGTTCTGTTTGGTCTTGCTCCGAATGGGGTTTGGCCTGCCGCATATTGTTACCAAATGCGCGGTGCGCCCTTACCGCACCTTTTCACCCTTACCTGTGCTGCCAAAGCAGCCATCGGCGGTTTTGCTTTCTGTTCCACTTTCCGTCGCGTTACCGCGCCCGGCCGTTAACCGGCATTCTACCCTGCGGAGCCCGGACTTTCCTCCTCGTATGCCTTACGCGATACGCGGCGACTGTCTGCCCGTCCCGTGTGCGGCGCGGATTATAACACGAAACGCAAAAATGCCGTCTGAAACGGCACAGGTTTCAGACGGCATACAGCCTAAACTACACACCCTGTTTCAGGCTGGCTTCGATAAAGCCGTCCAAGTCGCCGTCCAATACGGCTTTGGTGTTGCCGACTTCGTAGCCTGTACGCAAGTCTTTGATACGTGAGGAATCCAAAACATACGAACGGATTTGGCTGCCCCAACCCACATCGGATTTACCTTCTTCCAATGCCTGTTTCTCTTCGTTGCGTTTGCGCATTTCCAATTCATACAGTTTGGATTTCAACATTTCCATCGCGGCCGCTTTATTGGCGTGTTGAGAACGGTCGTTTTGACATTGCACCACAATCCCCGTCGGCTCGTGGGTAATGCGCACGGCGGAGTCGGTTTTATTGATGTGCTGACCGCCCGCACCCGATGCGCGATAGGTGTCGATGCGCAAATCGGCGGGGTTGATTTCGATTTCGATGGAATCATCGATTTCAGGGTAAACGAACACGGAGGCAAACGAGGTATGGCGTTTGTTGTTCGAGTCAAACGGCGAATAGCGCACCAAGCGGTGAACGCCGGTTTCGGTACGCAGCAAACCATAAGCGTATTCGCCTTCCACTCGGATAGTGGCGCGGTTGATGCCTGCGATTTCGCCGTCGTCTTCCTCAAGGATTTCGATTTTGAAGCCTTTGCGCTCGGCGTAGCGGCTGTACATACGGAACAGCATACCCGCCCAGTCTTCCGCTTCCGTACCGCCCGCGCCTGCAGTGATGTCGATAAAGCAGTTGTTCGGGTCGGCGGGCTGGTTGAACATCCGTTTGAACTCCAAATCCGCCATCTGTTTTTCCAGTCCCGACACGTCTTCCTGCACGGCGGCAAAACCTTCTTCGTCGTTTTCTTCGACGGTCATTTCAATCAGCATGCGGTTGTCTTCGATGCCCGACGCGATGTTGTCGAGCGTCAATACGATGCCTTCGAGGATTTTGCGCTCTTTGCCGATTTCTTGGGCGCGTTTCGGGTCGTTCCACAGCTCAGGGTCTTCAGAAAGGCCGACAACTTCTTCCAATCGGTCTTTCTTACCCTGATAATCCATATAAACGCGGATGTCTTCGCTGCGCTTTTCCAAATCGTTCAGGGTGTTGTTGAGCTGGTTGATTACTTCGGCTTCCATGATTCTTTTGTTCTTTCAAAATTTTAGGGGCGTATTGTACGGGATTCGGGTATTTTTTTCTATGGATAAAGCCTTCTGGAAACACGTTCAGACGGCATAGCGTCAATAACGGTATGCTGCCAGTTTACGTTTGATTTCAGGCAATGCGGCACGCGCTGCCTCCTCGCCCAACCGGATGGCGCGTTTTTTCTGATCGAAACCGCCAACAGCCCCCAAATCCAAAACCTGCGGTTTGATAACCACATCCGCCTGCCCCAACTCATTTTGCAGTGCGGAAACGCTCATTACGTTCAGCGTCTGATCGAGATAAGAGAAGAAACCTTGACCGACATTTTTGCTCGGACGTGCGGAAATATCGACAGCAATCACGAAATTCGCCCCCTGCCGCCTGGCCGAACTGACAGGGACGGGCTGCGACAGACCGCCGTCAACATATTTGTGTCCGCTGATGATAACGGGTTGGAATACATTGGGAATGGCTGCGGAAGCGCGCACAGCCTGCCCGGCATTCCCCTGATTAAAAACGACGGCTTTGCCGGTTTCAAAATCAGTGGCAACGGCGGCAAATTTGATGGGAAACTGCTGAATCTGCCTGCCGCCGACTTTTCGGTTGATGTAATTTTGCAGCTTTTCGCCTTTGATNAAACCACTGGTGGACAAGGTTAAATCGACCAAATCGGTTTTACCTAAAATTTCGGCTTCCAACTCGAGGCGGTCGGGCGACATACCCGATGCAAAAAGGCTGCCGACTATCGAACCTGCCGATGTGCCGGTTACTACTTTTACAGGAATACCGTTTTCTTTCAAAACCTTAATAATTCCTATATGGGCAAATCCTTTAGATGCTCCGCCACCGAGTGCCAAACCGACCACTGCGGCGGGTTTGGCGGTTTGCACCGGCTTGCGGGCGGCATTGTTTCCCGCCGTACCGCAGGCGGCAAGCAACGCGGCGGCGGCGATTGCCAAAAGTGGTCTGATTTTTGAAAACGTTACCATATTTTCCATTCCTTTATATATTGCATCCCGTCAAAGGGGGATTGCTTTTCTTAACAACCACCTTTGACAGCCAAGCGAAAGGGGCTTTGTTAAGTCATCATCAAAATTAATATTTTCTTTTTTTCCTTTACGGAAATTGTAATTGTTGGGGTCATATGAATGGTAGGAGCCACCATCAATAGTTTCATTTTCCAGCGACATAGGCCGTTGCCCCTATAAATACTGAGATGGCAAAGGAAATATGCCTTCACTTTCTGGATAATTTTCCACATTACTAGACAGCCAGAGTTCAAAGATTTTGTAATCGTCAAAGAAATCATATATATACCCTCGCTTTAGTAAGTCTATATAATCTTTTTGAGAAACTACCAAAGGATTTCCGTTTCTCATTACTCTTGATTGTCTAATAAAAAGTTCTTTATTGTATGATAATAAAATCGCTAAATC
>NZ_JBPBFH010000052.1:0-6548 GCF_050896295.1 Neisseria sp. SLRRB23 | reverse complement strand
CGTCGGCAGCGTCAGATGTGTATAAGAGACAGGCTAATGATAATAGAATTATTACTTTCCTAGAGTAAGGATAATATTATTTTACGATAAAAAAATATAAAATAGGATAAATAATTGCCATATAGATAGATTTTGTAGCAAAATTAAAAATAAATAATAAAAATAATGTAATAAAGTATATTTTTTGGCTATGAAATAAAATTGTACATAATTGAACGAGCAGATCAAAAAATGAACTACATATAACAATAAATAATAACATATTTACCATACTAAATTTAATAGGTCTCATTATCATATTTAATAACCACTTCATAGTAAATGCAGAGTGGGTGGAAACACTCACTTTATGGTTTGCTACGCTCTGCTCAATTAGCAACCCGATAACCCAATATAGATAATAGGGTAATTAATCCAATCTAATTTGTCAGTATCCGTTAATTTATTGCAAAATAAAGTATTGAATTATGTTGGGTGCAAATGACGAAATATAAGTTTCCGTGCGGACGGATCAAGATTCCCACTTTCGTAGGAATGACGGTGGAAAGATTGTTGTTTTTCCCGATGAATTCCTATGTTTTTTGTTTTTCCGGATAAATTCCTGTGGCTTTGAGTTTTTGGGATTTCAGCCTCAATGCCGTCTGAACGCCGAATCGGGCTTCAGACGGCATTGCGTCATTTGAAATTCAAAACCGGCCAGCCTTTTTCTTTGGCTTCTTTTTCCAGTTCGGCATCGGGGTTGACGGCGACGGGTTCGTCGACAAGGCGCAGCAGCGGCAGATCGTTTTTGGAATCACTGTAAAAATAGGTTTTGCCATAGCTTTCGAGCGTTTCGCCGCGTTCGGCAAGCCATTGGTTCAGGCGGGTAATTTTTCCTTCCCTAAAGCTGGGTGTGCCGATGTAGTTGCCGGTGTAGCGGCCGTCGGTATCGGTTTCGAGTTGCGTGCCGATGATATTGGTAATGCCGAAAAGGTGGCAGATGGGAGTGATGATGAATTCGTTGGTTGAGGAGATAACGAGGGTTTCGTCGCCGGCCATTTGATGGCTCTGCACCAGCATACGCTGCATGGGCGAGATATGGGGGATAATGTATTCTGTCATAAATTCGCGGTGAAATTTCGCCAGCTCTTCTTTGCCGTAACGGGCGAGCGGGGCAAGGTGGAATTTGCAGAAGGCGTCGATGTCGAGGCAGCCGTTTTGGTAGTCGCGGTAGAATTTTTCGTTTTGCGCCTCGGTTTGGGCAGTATCGTCCGGCATTTTCTTAATGAGGAACGCTAACCAGGCGTGGCCGGAATCGATGTTGATGAGTGTGTTGTCGAGATCGAAGATGGCAAGGTTTTTCATCGGTTTTCCTGTTGTTTTAAGAGCTGGCGCAAAAGCGGCAGCGTGATGCGTTTGCCCATGGTTACGGCGTAGTTGTCCAGCGTGTCGAGCATATCCATCAGGCTGTCCATATCTCGCCGCCAGTGGTTGAGTAGGTATTCGAAGATTTCGGGGTCTATGGTAACTTGGCGTGCTGCCGCCATGCTGACGAGCGCATCGATTTTTTCTTGGTCGGTTAGGGGCTTGACTTCGTAAACGAGGCAGTACGCCATACGCGTGCGGAGGTCTTCGCGGATAACGAGCTGTTGGGGTGTAGATTCCGAGCCGAGCAGTAAAAAGCCCTTTCCGCTATTGCGGAAACGGTTGAAGATGGAAAAAAGCAATGCCTGCTCTTCGTTTCCCAGTTTTTCGACTTGGTCGATGGCGAGATAGTCGGCATCGAGCGCGGAGTCGGTAAGCGGTTCGGCGGCGGCATCGACATAGACGGCGTTTTTTCCGGCTTCGAGTGCTTGTGCGACCCATGCCTGCAAAAGGTGGCTTTTTCCCGCGCCTTCTTCTCCCCAAACATAGATGAACTGTCCGTGTTTGTGTTGGAGGACATAGACCAGCTCCGCATTTTCCGTGCCGAGGAATTTGTCGAAACTTGGATAGTCGTGTGCGGCAAAATCAAAAATAAGCTGGTTCACGGTGCAGCATTTCAGAGGTTGGCAGATAGGTTTATTGTACGTTGTTTTCGCGCGCCTTTCCAATTTGACGATGCCGTCTGAAAACGGCTTCAGACGGCATCGTTCAGCCGCAGGCAACGTTGCCGACATCGAGGTGCATATTGTGGAACGCGTTGAGCGTGCTGCGGTGTCCGATGCTGATGATGATGCTGTCGGGCAGTTTTTGCTTTAAGGCACGGTAGAGCATGGCTTCGGTCGGTTCATCCAAGGCGGCGGTGGCTTCGTCGAGTAGGACGATTTGGGGCTTGGAAAGCAGGGCGCGGACGAAGGCGACGCGTTGCAGTTCGCCGGGGGAGAGTTTGTGTTGCCAGTCGTCGGGTTTGTCTAATTTATCAACCAGATAACCTAAGCGGCAGGTGTTCATAGCTTCGATTAGCTCCGGATGCTGTTTGTCGATGTCAGGATAACAAATCGCATCGCGCAGGCTGCCTTGCGCCGTGTACGGACGTTGCGGCAGGAAGAGGATGTCTTGATGCGGCGGATGGCTGACTTTGCCGCTGCTGCCAAACGGCCAAAGCCCAGCCAGCGCGCGCAGCAGCGAGGTTTTGCCGCAACCACTCGGGCCGCGTATCAGCAGGGAGTCGCCGTTTTTGAGGTTGATATTGATACCGTCTAATAAAACTTCGCCGTTGTGGCGGAACAGAGCGACGTTTTCCAGTGCAATGCCGTCTGAAACTTCGCTAATCTCGGGTTGCTGCCCGCTGTGTTGTTCTTCGGTACTCAGCAAAAAGCCGTACAGACGCTCCAATCGGGCGCGGTAGGCGGTGAATTTGTTGTAGAACATCCGGAAGAAAGACAGCGCGTTTTGCAGTCGCGCGAAGGCTTGGACAGTCTGCTGGATGTCGCCGATTTTGATTTGTCCGGCAAACAGGCGCGGAGCTTGCAAAATAATCGGGAAAAGTTTGATGCCGTTGGTGAATATATCGTTAAAGCCGCTTAAGCAGACGCTTTGCCGCGCAATGCGCCAACGGTTGCGGATAATGGCTTTGAAGCGGTCGGAAAGCTGGTCGTGTTCGTGTTTTTCGCCGCTGTAAAACGCCACGCTTTCGGCGTGGTCGCGCACGCGGATAAGGGAATAACGGTAGTCGCCGTTGAGTTTTTCGTTTTCATAGTTGTAATGAATCAATGGGTTGCCTATCCACATGGCGATAAAGGTTGCCAAAATTACAAATATATAGACAAACCAAACGATGCCGTGCGGAATGTCGAAGCCGAACACGGTCAGGATGCCAGCCAAGCCCCACAAAACAACGGCAAATTCCAAAGAGGTAACGACTGAATTGACCATGCCGCGCACAAATTCGATGGTCGAGGCGATGAAATCCTGCGCGTCCTGTTGGATACGCTGGTCGATGTTGTCCGGTGCATGGCGACGCATTTGCAAGCGGTAGTAGTTTTTGTCGGCAAGCCAGCGCGTCGTCAGCACTTCATTGAGCCGCTCGGACCATTTAATCGCCAAGCCTTGATCGAGGAAGTCGTTGACGACATTGTTAAACGCCCGTATCAGCACCACGCCCGCGTTCATTGCGGCAAACATCCAAAATGCCGAAGCATTCAAATCCTGCATCGAGTCGTAAAGCCCTTTGGACATAAAGGTACTCAACACATTCAGCCGCACTTCGGTTAACAGCAGCGTAATCATCGCCGTAATCAGCAGTAGAACTTTGACCGCGCTTTTTGGTGTCAGGCACAGGCGAAGGATATAGCTAAACTCGCGCCCGAAGCGCGTGTTGCGTGCAAAAAACAGAATGACCGCCGAGGCTGCGGCGACCATCAATAAGGTCTGCAACAGCCAAGACNGCGTGGAATAAAGCTCGGTTTGCCATTTTTGCATGGGAAATCTCTTACGGTATCAATGCCGTCTGAAAAAGACGGGTAGTTGATTTTTTGATGAAGTTTGGGGAAGTTTTGCCGGTCAGGGCATATTGCTTGTTATAGTGGATTAAATTTAAATCAGAACAAGGCGACGAAGCCGCAGACAGTACAGATAGTACGGCAAGGCGAGGCAACGCTGTACTGGTTTAAATTTAATCCACTATAATTTACCATACAACCACGCCGGAATTAAGTTTAAATTTGAATAAAAGGTTCGGGTTCTGCAAAATACAGAACCCGAACCTTGTTCGGATATTGAAACCGGTCGCCTGATTTTGGGCGGTGCGGCTTGCAAGTATCAAGATTCGCATATGCCGTCTGAAGCTCGGAGAGGTTCAGACGGCATATGCTTATTTGGGCTGCTCTTCGACGAATCTCGGACCTTTCAAGATGCCGTTGTGAGAATAGGGCGACAGCAGGTTGTATGCGGCGGTTTTGGAAACCTGATAACCACGGTCGGTCAGGCTATTGGCAATCTGATTGACCACTGCGCCGACCAAAGCCCCCAACAGGCCGCTGTTGCTGTTGTTGCTGCCTTCGCGGATGCTGGCCGAACCCGACCACAACTCTTTTCCGTTGCGGGAATCGACCAGCCGTGCTTTGGCGGATACGGTGGTTACGCTGTCTAAAATTTGATATGAAGTGCCGTATTCGGTAACCGTAATGTACAAAACCGCATCATTGCCGAAAATCTGATGCAGTTTTTCCGGTCGGACGGCGTGAATATCGGCGGCATTGGTCAAGCCGTTTTGTTTGAAGGTTTCCTCCACGACTGCGGCGGGGAAGACGTAATAGCCGGCTTCGGAAAGCGGCACGGCGGTCGAAGCCAGCATCCCCCAAGTGCCGTTGACATCGGGCGATTCGTTCAGGGGCGGAACCACCAAAATTGAAGCCGGTTTGCTTTCCTTGAATGACGTGTAGTCGAAGTCGGGAGCTTTTTGAACTTGGCAGGCAGACAGCGCCAACACGGCGGCAAGCCCTAAAATCAAAGGTTTCATCGCTTGCCTCCTTTACCGGTTTTCATCAGGAAGTCCATAAATACGCCCGATTCGGGAAACAGCCTTTTCTCTTCTTCAAACTGGCGGAACGCGCCCTCTTTGTCTCCCGAACGGGAAAGCAGCAGTCCCAAATGGGCGTGCGCACCCGGGGCGGCATTCATTTTTTTGTTGCCGGCTTCCACAAAATATTTTTCCATCTTTTCGGTCTGCTTGCCCAACGAAGTGTCGTCGTTTTTCAAACCTTCATAGACGGTATCGGGATAGTCGCCGTAATAATACAGGTTTTTATGCCCGCCGCCGCCGCAGGCGGTCAGAGCCAAGACCGCCGCACACAGCGACAAACGGCTCAAGGTTTTCGGATTCATCATTTGTCCTTAACGGTTGGGTTGCCATGCGCCGTTGTCGACAGCCTGAACCAGGTTGTTGACGGCTTCGCGGATTGCCAAGTCCAAAACTTTGCCGTTCAAAGTCGCATCGTAGCCGGAAGTGCCGCCGAAACCGATGATTTCACGATTGGAAAGTGCGTATTCACCCGCGCCCTGTGTGGAATAGACGATTTCGGAAGTATTGACGTTGACGATATTCAGAGCCACTTTTGCATAGGCGATTTGCGATTTGCCGCGCCCCAAAATGCCGAAGAGCTGCTGGTCGCCGACATCTTTGCGTCCGAATTCGGTTACATCGCCGGTAACAACATAATCTGCGCCTTTCAGGTTTTGCATTTTGCCGGAAATGCCGGATTCCTGTTTCAATGCGCTAAGGTTGGTGCGGTTCAGTACGTTGAAGCGGTTGGTTTGTTGCAGGTGCGTTACCAGGATGGTTTTTGCCTGGCTGCCCAAACGGTCTTCCCCGTCGGAGAAAATGCCTTTTTGGAAGCTGGAGCGGTTGTCGAATGTTCCAACGGAAATCGGGGTGCGAACACCGTGATATTGCGTATTGTAGGAGGCGACTTTTGCTACCTCGAGGCTGCGTGAGGATTCGGTCGCACAGCCGGTCAGTGAAACGGCAGCGGCGGCAAAAGCGATGGCGGCGGAAATTTTCTTCATGAAACCTACTCCAAAATTGTTAGAGGAATAAAGAGGTTGTTATTATTATTTGCATGTAATTTTTAGTCAAGGTGTTTTTGTCTGTCGGGGTGTCGAAAGATTTGCCTGTGTCGGCATATTGGCGGATATAGCGTGCTTTTTGATGCCGTCTGAAAAGAAGGGCGGGTGTGGAACCTGTCCTTTGATCGCAGGGCACATGGGGCGCGATTATCTACCGCCCGTTCTGCATTGCTTCCATGACGGTGAGCTAGGCTGCCTGCACAACAAGGCCGTCTGAAACAGGCGGCTTTCCCTGCACCTGAAAAGGTGTGTTTCTGCCGCCGGCAGGCAGTTTTTTGTTCTGTCAGGATATTGAAATATGAAGAATAAAACCTTTACCGATCACGATATTCGTGTAACAATTAGCGGCATCATCAAGGAGATTTGGGGTGACGGTGTCGCATCAAACCGCCCGGAGAACATTACTCCGGAAGTGGCTGCCGTAGTAAGCGATGCGGTAAACCAAATCAAAACCTGCTCCAAGCGTCTGTTGGCAGTAGATATTACCTATAACTTTCTCTATACTGCTCCCGGTACGATTT
>NZ_JBPBFH010000051.1:0-7914 GCF_050896295.1 Neisseria sp. SLRRB23 | reverse complement strand
GTTTTGATGGGCGACGAAGTCGAACCCCGCCGCGCCTTCATCGAAAACAACGCCCTGATCGCGCAGAACATTGACGCGTAAAACCGTTTAAAGGAAAACCATGAGCTACCCGCAACAGGCCATAGACAACATCCTCAACCCGCCGGCCGACAAACGCTGCCTGCACGCACTGAAAAATATCGCCGAGGCGGAAACGCTGTATGTGTTGGCCGACGACGAAGGCGAATGCCGTTTCTGGGTGGACGATGGTGGGGCAACTTTCCTGCCCGTGTGGCTGGAGCAGGAATTTGCCGAAATGGTGAAATCCGAGGGCGAATCGGTGTGGGAATTCGAGTTGGAAGAATTTTTGCAGGACAGCGTTCCGTGGCTGGCGGAAGAGGGATACGGCATCAGCGTTTTCCCCGTGGCCGCCCGTCCTGACAGCGTCGTGATGCCCGCCGTTGAATTTGCCGCCCGCATCAACACCATTCTGGCCGAAAGCTACGGCGAAGCGTTTGATTTGCCGTATCTGTAAGGCAAACAGCAAAAGGCCGTCTGAAAACCATATCCCAAGGTTTTCAGACGGCCTCAAACAGCGGAGACAGCCCGTGAACAAACGCAAAACGAAAAACCGCTAAGCCCGCGCCGCACGACCTGCCGTGTCGGTGCGGTGGGCGAAGCCTTTGGAAAAGCTGTCGGAAAAACTCTTTGCTATCGGCATGGTCACGGCGTTTGCCGCGCTGGTGTCGCTGACTTGTCCTTCGTCATCGATTTCTATTTTTTGCTGGAGATGGGAACGGTGTCGGCTTGGGTGGTGGTGATTTGGGCATATCTGATTATTGAAAGTGAAAAAAGCGGAAGATATTGAGTCATTCGGACACAATGCCGTCTGAAACGGAAGTTCAGACGGCATTTGTTTTAGGTTGCCGTACCGCTTAGGGAATACCGGCGACAGGATAAGCGGGATAGCCGTGGGTGTCGATGCTGCCGGCGGCGCGCCACGGGGTATGGATGACTGCCGCCGGCAGGTGGGCAAGCTCGGGGATGTGCCGTCTGACAAAGGTGCCGTCGGGGTCGGTCTTGTGTGCGGCGGCGGCAATGTCGGGGTAGGTGTGCCGTGAGGCGGCAAGCCGCCAGTTGCCTTGGTTGATTGCTGCATCGAAATCGGTCAGCTGTCGGGCAAACCATGCTTCGCCTTCATGACGGGGCACGCGAAGCGTATGGCATAGGAAGTCGGCGCACAGCCGGCGCAGTATGGGATGGAGGCCGCCCGTCTTATATAGGCAGCGCATAGAGGCATCGATAATCGGGATCCCGGTCTGTCCCTGCTGCCAGAGTGCCAGATATCGGGTATTTTCCGGATTGCCGTCTGAAGGGGCATCATCCGCGTGCTGCAAGGCAAGCTGAAGGAAGAAGTCGCGGCGGATCAGGTTGTCCGTCCACGAATCCAAGCGGTACCCGATGCCCTCCCGTGCCAACAGCCTCGGCGAGAGGCAGCCTGCATTCAGATAGGCGCTCATCAGCGATGTGTGTTTGCGCGAAGGAAAATCTTTTAATACATCATAAAAATCTGCCTGTTTGAAAAAGGTCTGCCACTGCTTCCATGCTGCAGAGCTGCCGCCGCGCCGTATTGGGAAGATGCCGTCTGAAAGAGCGGAAGGTTGCGGGGCGGAAAGGTTTTCGGGGAGCGGTTGGCGGTATGTCGCGAATAGGTCCGAATCGGCGGGGGGCTGCTTGGAAAAGCGGTCGAGCCATGCTTTGCGGTAGCGGTTGAAATCGGTGTGTGCCGTACCGTTGTCTGGTGTCAGGTCGGTTTGGTCGAAAACGGAACGGTCGTTGACGAAGGTCAGCCTGATACTGTGTTTGTCTAGCTCATGCCAAAGGGCGTTGTCGGCGAGTTTTTCAGCAAATGTACAGGATNCGTCGGCGATGACGGCGCGGATATTGAGGCGGACGGCGAGCCGGACGAGTTCGGCAGGTGATGCTGCCATGTAGAGCGGGATGCCGTGCCCTGCAAGTACTTGGGCAAGTTCGGCGGCAGATTGGCGGTAGAATGCAGTCCGGTGCAGATTGCCTGTTTCGGTATCTTCAATCCAAATGCCGATAATGGGCGAACCTTCGGCAACGGCGGCGCATAAGGCGGCGTTGTCGCGGATACGGAGGTTTTGTCGGAACCAGACGAGCGTGCGCGCGGCGCGCGTGTCCGCATAAAGGGGGCGGGCGGTTTCAGACGGCATTTCGGCAGCCTTTCCTGCTGGCGATTTTTTCGTTCAGAAAATCGATAAAGCTGCGGACTTTCGCGCTTAAGAATGCCCTGTCCGCATAAACGGCATTTAGGCGGTCGGTCGGGACGGTATATTCGGGCAGCAGGCGCACCAGCGTACCGCAACGCAAATCGTGTTCTACCGCCCAAAATGGCTGATACCCGATGCACGCGCCCGCCTTAATCATTTCGCGCATCATCAGCGTATTGTCGGTACGGATGACGGGGGTCAGTTCAAGCCGGTATTTCTTGCCGTCCGATTTGCGGGTGATGTCGAGTTTCTGCTGGTTGGTGTAGGTCGGCAGGACGGCGGGCAGCATCATGACTTCTTCAGGTGTTTTCGGTACGCCGTTGCGCATCAGAAAGTCCGGCGAGGCAAGCAGGGCAAATTCGATTTCCGCCAGCGGGCGCGCGATTAGCGAAGGGGAAAGGGTTTGGGAAACGCGCAACGCCAAATCCACGCCTTCGGCAATCAAATCGACGTGGCGGTTGTCCAAAATCAGTTCTAATGCCACTTCGGGATAACGTTCGCGGTATTCCGCCAGCCAGTTGCATATCTGGCTGCCGGCAAACCACAGCGGCATCGTTACGCGCAGCAGCCCCTGCGGTTTTTCCGTCCCCCCTGCGGCTTTTTGCGCGGCATCGTCGAGCGTGTCGAGCGCGTAACTGCATTGCCGGTAGTATTCTTCCCCCGCTTCGGTCAGGCTGAGGTTGCGGCTGTTGCGGTGCAGGAGTTTGGCTTGGACGGTGTTTTCCAAGTGGCTGACGTGTTTGCTTGCCATTGCGGTGGAGATGCCGAGCGCGTCGGCGGCGCGGGTGAAGCCGCCGCTTTGGACGACTTGGCGGAAAACTTTGAGGCTGAACAGGGTGTCCATATTTTCTTGTGTGGAAAAGTTGTATCAATAAAAGCAGTATATATTTGAAAAGGGGAAACATCTATACTCTGCCGCCTGAAATGAAGACAAATATCAAAGGAGCTTTTATGTCCAATTGCTGCAACCGTATCCAACCTGTTCTGCTTTCTGTTTTGCGTATCGTAACCGCCTACCTGTTTTTATTGCACGGTACGTCGAAATTCTTCGCCTTCCCCATTGAAATGGGCAGCGGTTCGCCCGAAGGGTTGATGCTGCTTGCCGGTATTTTAGAAATTGCCGGCGGCATTTTGCTGGTGTTGGGCCTGTTTGCGCGCCCTGCCGCGTTTGTTTTGTCCGGCCAGATGGCGGTTGCCTATTTTATGGCGCACGCTTCCGGCAATGCTTTGTTCCCGATTGCCAACGGCGGCGAGTCCGCGGTGCTGTTCTGCTTCGTATTCCTCTATATCGCGGCGGCGGGCGGCGGAGCATGGTCGCTGGACAGGCTGTTTTTCAAGCGTAAAGCCTGAACCGGGCCGTCTGAAGCGTATTTTGTTGAATGTTTTTGAGGAAAAGAAATGAGCCGCCAATCTCTGCAACAGGCTGCGGAAAGCCGCCGTTCCGTTTATTTGCTAAATAAAAATCTGCCCGTCGGCAAAGATGAAATCGTCCAAATCGTCGAACACGCCGTTTTGCACACACCTTCTTCGTTCAATTCCCAATCTGCCCGTGTAGTCGTGCTGTTTGGCGAAGAGCATGATAAGGTGTGGCAATTTGTCGAAGACGCGCTGCGTGCCGTCGTGCCTGCCGACAGTTTTGAACCGACCGCGCAAAAATTGAAGCTGTTTAAGGCGGGTGCGGCAACNATTTTGTTTTATGAAGATCAAAATGTTGTCAAAGGTTTGCAGGAGCAGTTCCCTGCTTATGCCGCCAACTTTCCCGTTTGGGCGGACCAGGCGAACGCGATGGTACAGTATGCCGTCTGGACGACACTTGCCGCGGTCGGCGTAGGTGCAAACCTGCAACATTACAACCCCTTGCCCGATGCGGCGATTACCAAAGCGTGGAATATCCCCGAAAACTGGTTGTTGCGCGCACAAATGGTTATCGGCGGTATTGAAGGGGTGGCAGGTGAAAAGGCCTTTGAACCTGTTGCAGAACGTTTGAAAGTGTTCGGCGCATAATTTCGCGGGTAAAAAAATGCCGTCTGAAAAGGATTCAGACGGCATTTTTCAGTATCAGGCAACGAGTTTTTCGCATTCTTTGATACAGTCGAGGCAGGACTCGTAACAGGCTTTGCATTCCGCATGGTGGGCAGCATGTTCTTTACAGGCTTTGGAACATTGTTTGCATGCGTCGAGGCACACTTTTGCCGCGTCGCGTGTCAGAGGGGCATTTTGTGCAGCAAGGTCGTGCAACGCACCGCATAGGGCAAGCATTTGGCGCACGGCAACCGCACAATCGGCCATAGACGTATCGCCCTGGGTAAGCAGGGACAGGCAGTGTGTCAGGCAAACCTGTCCGGCATCTATGCAGTGTGCTGCAGTCTGGCGGACGGCAGTGTAGGCGGATGCGGCGGCAGGCTGCATATCGTGATGATGATGGTGGTCGGCATGGCTGTGCGCACGTGCGAAAGAGGCGGCGGAAGCCAGGGAGACGGCAGCGGCACTGCCCAAAAATTGACGACGGTTCATAATGTTTCCTTTATGGTTTAAGAAAGTGGGGCAGGCACAAGGCACTCCCACGCATACTGCCCCGACCGTGGGGCTTTTTTGAACAGCCGGCTGATTTTGCCGGTGCGGGATTGTCACACGGGCAGGCAGGTTCGGCTGTTCGGAAAGTTAAGAAAAGGCGCGCCTCCCCGTTTCAAGATGATGCAAGATGGCGCGCGGATATGGTAGCAGACAAGATGCCGTCTGAAAATCGGTTCAGACGGCATCCGTTTTCAAACCTTACAAACCCGGGAACATCCCTTTCATCCCCCTCATTCCTTTCGCCATACGCATCAGGTTGCCCAAGCCTTTCCCGCTGAACATCTTCATCATCTGCTGCATTTGTTCAAACTGTTTGAGCAATTTGTTCACTTCCTGCACGGTCGTACCTGCACCCATCGCAATACGGCGTTTGCGGCTGGCTTTGAGCAGGGCGGGGTTGGCGCGTTCTTTAGGGGTCATCGAGTTGATGATGGCTTCTACTTTGCCCATTGCTTTTTCAGCAGTGCCTTCGGGGATTTGTTTCGAGATTTGACCCAGTTCGCCCGGCATTTTTGACATCAGGCTTTCCAAGCCGCCCATATTGCGCATCTGCTGGATTTGTTCTTTAAAGTCATTGAGGTCAAAGCCTTTGCCTTTTTGTAGCTTTTTCGCCATTTTGGCGGCGGCTTCTTCATCAATACCTTTTTGAACGTCTTCAATCAGGGTCAATACGTCGCCCATGCCGAGGATACGGCTGGCAAGACGGTCGGGGTGGAAAGGTTCGAGGCCGTTGATTTTTTCGCCGACACCGATAAATTTAATCGGCTTGCCGGTTATGTGGCGTACGGACAAAGCTGCGCCGCCGCGCGAGTCGCCGTCTATCTTGGTCAATACGACACCGGTCAGCGGCAGGGCTTCATTAAATGCCTGAGCAGTGTTCACCGCATCCTGACCCAGCATCGCATCGATGACGAACAAAGTTTCCACCGGGTTGACCGCCGCATGAAGCGCTTTGATTTCGTTCATCATCTCTTCATCGATTGCCAAACGACCGGCGGTATCGACCATCAAGACATCGTAAAAATGTTTTTTGGCGTAATCGACGGCGGCAGTTGCAATCTCAACCGGTTTTTGGTTGGTATCGGATGGAAAAAAGTCCACGCCGACCTGTTCGGCCAACAGACGCAGCTGTTCAATCGCGGCAGGGCGGTAAACGTCGGCGGATACCACCAAAACCTTTTTCTTCTGATCGTTTTTCAGCAGGCGGGCGAGTTTGCCGACGGTCGTCGTCTTACCTGCGCCCTGTAAACCGGCCATCAACACGACGGCGGGCGGCGAAACCGACAAATCCAGCGTTTTGTTTTCCTTGCCCATCAGTTCGACTAAGGCTTGGTTGACCACGCCGATAAAGGCTTGGTCAGGCGTCAGGCTGCCGACGACTTCTTGGCCAAGGGCTTGTTCTTTGACGTTGTTGACGAACTCTTTGACGACAGGCAGGGCAACATCCGCCTCAAGCAGGGCAAGACGAACCTCGCGCAAGGCTTCTTTAATATTGTCTTCGGTCAGTTTGGCTTGCCCGCGGATGTTTTTGAGGACATTGCTGAAGCGGCTGGTTAAATTGTCTAACATACTGGTCCTTGGTCTGAATAAGAATAGCTTGCCCCATCAGGGGCATTCTTTGTTAAAATAAAATCAAAATAATTTGATGCGGCTTGTGTGCCGGACAGCATATTGGCAAATCCGTCAAGGCTTGCCCGAAACGGGGATTTTACAATTCCAACGTTAAAAGTTCCAATATTTCATAAGCGACCGCATACGGCGCAACAGTATAGATAGAGAAAGTCCACCATGCCGACAGTTTTCATCTTTTTGACGGCGGTTTACGCAGGATTGGGTGCATTTGCATGGCACTGCCAACAGCAGGGGCGCGGCCGAGATTACCCGTGGAAGACGGAATTGCCGGTTTTGGGCGCGGCATTGACCGTCCACGGCGCGGCACTGCTTATGCCGGTCATTCAAGACAAAATCATCATTATGGGCTTCGGGTATTCCGGCAGCCTGATTGTTTGGATGATGCTGTTTATTTATTTTGCCGGCAGCTTCTTTTATTCGCTGCGCGGAGTGCAGTTGCTGCTGTATCCTTGCGCCGCACTGATGCTGCTGTCAGGTTTGGTTTTTCCTGGAAAATTCTCGGGATATGAAATTACCGACCTTCCCTTTATGCTGCATATCGGAACTTCGCTGCTCGCATACGGGCTGTTCGGCATAGCAACATTATTGTCCGTTTTGACCCTGCTGCTGAATCGGAGCCTGCACCGCAGGAGCTTCTCCAAGCTCGCAGGATTCCTGCCGTCGCTGCTCAGTTTGGAAAAACTCATGTTCCAGGCCATGTGGGCAGGTTTCATCCTGCTGACCTATTCCGTCGTCAGCGGCACATTCTTCGCCGAAGCCGTATTCGGCAAACCCATGACCTTTACCCATAAAACCGTATTCGGCATATTGTCATGGCTGATTTACGGCGGACTGCTGCTCAAGCACAGCATGACCGCATGGCGCGGTAAAAAAGCCGCCGTGTGGACCATCATCGGATTTGTCAGCCTTATGATTGCCTATATGGGCAGCAAGTTCGTATTGGAAATCATTCTGAAAAGATAAGAAGAGCCAACAGATGCCGTCTGAATCCCCGAGTTTCAGACGGCATATTCACAAAGGCGCACCAGTCAGAGGAGGGGGAGGAAGGGATTATTGGGGGTGGTGCAGCATTTGGCAGAAATAAAAAACCTTATCCGACAGAGATATGACAACATTTCCCGAAAAAATCCCGCTGAAAGTATTGACCGTATACGTCTTCAAGCGTATAGTTCGCTTCTTCGCTGCTGACGAAACGGCGGTGATGAAGTAGTTCAAACGCTCTTTAACAAAACAGATTACCGATAAGTGTGAGTGCCTTGAGCCTCACACTGTTTGAAAGACAGACAAGATAATGTTTTGAACATTGTTCTGTTGGTTTCTTTGAAGCAGACCAGAAGTTAAAAAGTTAGAGATTGAACATAAGAGTTTGATCCTGGCTCAGATTGAACGCTGGCGGCATGCTTTACACATGCAAGTCGGACGGCAGCACAGAGAA
>NZ_JBPBFH010000050.1:0-10249 GCF_050896295.1 Neisseria sp. SLRRB23 | reverse complement strand
AACTTTGCCTAAAGCAAAGGAATTACGCCGTGTGGTTGAACCATTGATTACATTGGGTAAGAAACCATCTTTGGCTAATCATCGTTTGGCATTTGACCGTACTCGCGACCGTGATGTTGTAGTAAAACAAACGCGGCTGGTGGGGCGATAGCTTCCGGCCACGCCGTATCGGCTCGCGGCTGTGGCTGCTGGAACGGCAGAAAATTACTGCCGACACCCTGCTGCGGGCAGAGGAATATGCCGCCGAAGCGCTCGCCTGGCTCACGGAAAAGAAAATCGCGGCGGCAGTGCGGGTGCGGGCGGAACGGCACACGCTCACTTGCGCGATGTTGTATATCGAAATCGAAAAAGACGGCGGAGAAATCCGCCGTTTTGATTATTTGTGGAGCGTAAATCATGGCGTTTGAACGACCAAGCCTGCCGGAATTGTGCCGACGGGTGGAATTGGACATCAGCAGCCGCCTCTCACCCTACCCGCACCCGCAGGAAGGTGATGTGGCATCGGTATTCGGCGCAGCTTTGGGCGCGGCATCGCACCTCTTGCACGGGCATTTGGATTGGATTGCCCAACAGATGCTGCCAATCACGGCCGCAGGTGATGAGCTCGACCGCCACGCCCGCACCTGGCTTACCGTGCCGCGCAAGCCCGCCGCGTTTGCCAGCGGTCAGGCTACTGTGTCCGGCAGCCTGCCTTTGGTGGGTGATGAGCTGCGGCGTGAAGACGGCGTGCGCTATTCTGTGCGCGCGGTGTCCGGCAATACAGTGCAGTTGGATGCGTTGGAGCCGGGCCCGGCCGGCAACGCCAGCGCGGGTGCGGTGTTGCGCTACAGCGGCGGCACGGCCACGGTNGATAGTGACGGGTTCTCCGGCGGCGCGGTGGCAGAAAGCGACGAAGAGCTGCGCGAACGTTTGCTGCAACGCATCCGCAACCCGCCGATGGGCGGCAGTTTGGACGACTATATCCGCTGGGCACTCGAGGTGCCGGGTATTGCTCGCGCTTGGGTTAAACCAAACGGCGGCGAGATTAACCACGTTGTGGTGTATGTGGCAGGCGGCGATAACATCGTGCCCAACAGCACATTGCTGGATGCGGTACGGCAGCATTTAGAGCTGCTGCGTCCGGTAACGGCGCGGGTGTCGGTCGTCGCGCCGCGACTGAAAACCGTGGCGCACCGCATCAAAGTGTATCCAGATACCGCCGCTGTGCGGCAGGCGGTGGAAAACTCACTGCGTCTGTTTTACCGGCGCGAAGCCTCGCTGGGCTCGGTTATCCGCATTTCGCGCATCAGCGAGGCGGTTAGTTTGGCGGCGGGCGAAACGCACCATATGCTGCTCGCGCCCATAACGGATGTGGTATGTGAGCAAGACGAAATCGCGGTGCTGGGAGGTATTTCGTGGACTTAAGTATCAGGCAGGCTGCCTACCGCAGCCAACTTACTGCGTTGCTGCCAACCGGCCGCGCTTGGGCAACTGAATCCGACCCGGCGATGGCCGATTTTATCGCTGCGTTGGCATTAGAGCTGGCCCGTATTGAGCAACGCGCCACCGAACTACTGGCGGAAGCCACGCCATACGGCGCATACGAAACATTGCCGGAATGGGAAGCTACCGCCGGGCTGCCGGATGAATGTAGCGCATCGGCTGCCGGCGATATTCAGGCGCGGCGTATGGCACTGGTGGCGCGGCTGGCAGGCGGCGGCGCGCAAAGCAAGGCGTTTTATCTACATCTGTTGCGCACATCCGGGCAACCACAGGCGGAAATTGCCGAGTTTTTCCCAGCCACCTGCAATGATGACTGCAATGCCGCGTTGTACTCCGACAACGACAGCTATTGTTGGGCAGTATCGCTGCGTGGCAGCGGCGACCACCGACCGGCTAACTGTAACGATGATTGCAACAGCCCGCTGCAGCTGTACCAAAGCAGCGCCATCGAGTGTGTACTCAACAAACTCAAGCCGGCACACACTTATCTAATTTTTAAATATGTTTAGGAGCGTTTGATTATGCAGCGGATTTCCACTTCTTCCGCCGTTGCCGACCTGTTCGGCAGCGGCAAAGCAGGCTTTAGAAACGGCGATTTGACGCGCGGCGTGCTGCCTACGGCGTTTAACGCTGAATGGTGCAACCATGTGCAGGAAGAGATTTGTAATGTGATTGAGGGCGCGGGTGTGGCACTTAATCCAGATAAGCGCGACCAGCTGCTTGGCGCCCTGAAAAAACTAATCGACGAGCAGGCCGACGCGGTCAAAACCACCGGCAACCAAGAAATCGCCGGCGACAAAACCTTTACCGGCCTTACCACCCTGAAAAAAGGCGCGATTGTAGCCGACAGCGTAGGCGACTTTAACGCCAACCAATACCTGCAAATCGGTGCAAACAACGTAAACACTTATTTTTACAACAAGCGCAGCGGCAAATACCTCTCCATGCGCAACGACGGCGAGCTGCGCTATGACGGCAAGCGCCTGCTCAATGCGGACGACCTGTCGGGCATGGTGCCCAGCGGCGCGGTGCTGTACTTCGCCGGGCGAACCGCCCCCGCAGGCTGGCTCAAGGCCAACGGCGCCGCCGTATCCCGTACTACCTATGCCGCCTTGTTTGCCGCCATCGGTACCACCTACGGCGCGGGCGACGGCAGTACCACCTTCAACCTGCCCGACCTGCGCGGCGAATTTATACGCGGCTGGGACGACGGCCGCGGCATCGACAGCAGGCGGGCACTGGGCAGCGGGCAAAGCGACGCCATTCGTAATATCACGGGCAAATTAGACAGCGGCCAAAACGGCGCACTGCAACTGTTCGACTACATCGAGACGACGGGCGCGTTTGGCGTGGAAAAATCATGGAAACAGTGGACAGCCGAAAGCAACAGCGGAAATGACAATATTCCGCGCGCCATCACATTCGACGCCTCCCGCGTTGTTCCCACGGCCAACGAAAACCGCCCACGCAACATCGCATTGTTGGCCTGTATCAAAATTTAAGGCCGCCTGAAAGGATAAATCATGAGCGAAAACCAATACCCTCCAACCAAGCCCGTCTGCCAGTTGGATGCCGACAACCTCTACCTGCACCAAACCGTGGCCGACCTCGACCCGCTGGCCGCAGACGGCGGCTACCTATTGCCGGCCGGCTGCGTAGACACCCAGCCGCCCGAAACCCGCGCAGGCTTCGCCGCCCGCTGGCTACCCGAAAGGGCCGAATGGCAATATCTGCCCGACCATCGCGGCAAAACCGCCTACCGCACCGACGACGGCGCGAAGGTGCAGGTTGAACAGGTGGGCGAGCTGCCCGCCGAGCTGACCCTGCTACCGCGAGAGAACGAATATCAGACGTGGGATGCCAAAGCGAAGGCTTGGGTATTGCCTCCGGACGTTGCCGCCCGGCTCAAAGCCGAACAGCAGGATGAGATGTGGGAGCGCATCAAGGCCAAGCGTTACGACAACCTGCGGCACGGGGTTTATATCAAGTCCGTAGGCAAATGGTTTCAAACCGATGACGCCACCCGCCTGCAATACCTGACTTTGCGCACTCTGCCGGATG
Source organism: Neisseria sp. SLRRB23 (assembly GCF_050896295.1). Classification (NCBI taxonomy): domain Bacteria; kingdom Pseudomonadati; phylum Pseudomonadota; class Betaproteobacteria; order Neisseriales; family Neisseriaceae; genus Neisseria; species Neisseria sp. SLRRB23. The sequence continues at coordinate 6,706 of NZ_JBPBFH010000050.1, read as the reverse complement.
AGGCGTTTCCACTGAAAGAACCATGGAAAACGATGGACAACACTTTCCTTCCCAAGGAAAAGTGTACCAAGGCCTTGTTTGACGAAATTGTTATGCAAATGGTAAATGATGAGATGGCTGATTTCCACAATGCGGAACGCCATCGTCTGACGATGCTCAAAGCTGATAAGCCGCTTGAATACGACTACAGCAAGGGCTGGACAGCCAACTACTACACGCAATCCACGATGTCGTTAGCAGCTGCAGCAGAGGTTGGGAGGACTATCGAATGAACACGCAACCCATTTATCTAGCCCTCTATAAAGGCCGCCGCGACGGCAGCGGCTGGCGCGTATGGTGTGCCCGAGCCACCGACTGGCTGACCCGTGCCCTCACCCGCGGCCAATACAGCCACGCTGAGATTGCGGTGCACGAGCATCCGCAGGCATCGGTTTATACCTGCTACTCCGCCAGCATCCGCGATAAAGGCGTGCGCCGCAAAGTGATGCCACTGCCGGCGGCTAAATGGGATTTGATTCCGTTGCCCTCCACCCCGGAGGCACACGAGCAGCTGCAGCGGGTGTGGGCGGCCACCGAGGGACAGGGCTACGACCTGATGGGCGCATTGGGTATTGCCTTCGGGCTGCCGCAAAACCGCCGCCGCTGGTTCTGCTCCGAGTGGGTGGGCAAGGCGTTGGGGTTGTCCGAGAGCTGGCGTTTTAGTCCCAATGATTTAGCCGCAATTTTTAAAGGAGACTGTCATGTTTGAGCGAGCGAAAACCTTGTATAACCGCTGGACATCGTGCCGCTTTTGCAGATACGCGAAAGCGGCTTTGTCTTGGTTGTGGAATTTGCGCTTTTTGCCGGATTCGGCGCGGCGCTGGGTGTTTGGCACGGGCACGCGGGCGCTGCAAATCGTCAATATCGGCTTTTTGCTGGTTTGGGCGTGGGTATTTGGTGTAAATGGTTTTGGCACGCTGCCGCTGTGGACGGGATTAACCAAGCTGCCGCGCTGGTTTGTGGTGTCGCTGCTGTTGCTGCTGGCGCTGCTATCGGCTTGGTCGGTGTGGAGCAATAGCCGCCGCAGTCATGTGGTTGGGGTGGGGGCGCTACGGCTTACCCCGCTGATTTGGCTGCTGCTGGCGACCAGCTTTAGGGTGCGGCCCACGCTGTCGGCGCAGGTGGTAGCCTACATCTTCGGCATTTGGAGTTTGGCGGTATGGCTGATGGGTGAACATTTGCAGGATGCGTTACGGGACGAGCAGGCCGCGCAGACGGCTAGAAAGAAGGAATCGTGAATGATTTGCTTGCGGGATTTTTTGCCAGTCAAACAATGTTGGCAGTGTTGGGCGCATTTGTCGGCTCGTTTCGGGTAGCTATCAAAGCCAAAGATAAAAGCATGGCGGCCAAGTGCGGGGATTTAATCGCGGCGCTGTTTTTGTCTTTGGCGGTGGTGGACGACCTCACACCCAAGGATATGCCGCGCCTGGCATTGATGGTGGGAATGCTGGCCGGGACGATGTGCGATGTGCTGCTGGATTCGGCGCGCGTGCTCTCGCCCGATACGGCGGGCGGCATCTTGGATTTGGTGCTGGGTAAGCTGGGCTACCACCGCCAGCCAGCCGCCGAGAAGCCGCCGGTGGTGGTGGCGGATGATGACGAGCCGCCACCACCGCCGGAATAGTTTTGACGACCGCTGCCTCTGCCCGCTGTATCCGGGTACGCGGTGGTTATTACTTCAGGCTACCTGAAAACCAGTTATTAAGTAATCCTTAATAACTGAAATAAGGCTAGCTGGAGCGCAAGAAATATCCTGTTTTAAAACAATGGGATATTTTTTATTAGGTATAAAAACACCAAATATAAGGCTAGCTGGGAAAATCAAAGACTTACGTTTCTGCCCGCCATTGTGCGGGCTTTTTTGTTGGAGGTTAAAAATGACGAAACAAACCGAATTGCCGTGGATTGCCAAGGCGAAAAGCCACTTGGGCTTGCGTGAGATGCCGGGCCCGCAGCACAACCCGGAAATCCTGCGATGGCTGGTGAAGTTTGGCGGCTACAACGGCGAAGAGAAAGCATGGTGGAAAAACGATGAAGTGGCTTGGTGCGGGTGTTTTGTTGGTATGTGCCTGGCTGAATCCGACCGCTTCGTGGTGCCCGCGTGGTATCGCGCCGGGGCGTGGGCGGATGAACGCTACCTTACCCGCTTGAGCAAACCGGCCTATGGCTGCCTGGCGGTCAAAAAACGCCCCGGCGGCAATCATGTGATGTTTATCGTGGGCAAAGACAGACAAGGCCGCCTGATGGGTTTGGGCGGCAACCAAGGCAACCGCGTGAGCATCATCCCGTTTAACGCCGACGAATTGAGCTTTTGGTGGTCGAGCTACTGGCGCGATAAGCAGTGCGTTAAATCCGAGCCTACTGCCGTCCGCTACGAGCTGCCGCTGGTGGATGCTACCGGCAAACAGGGCGAGAGCGAGGCATAGTATGGCGGATGAATGCACAGCCGATTGGGTGCGCCGCATGATTGCCGAGCAGGAGGCGGTGCTGGCCGATGCCGAGGCCATCGGCGATGCCTACGCCGCCCGCCACGCGGAGCACGAATTGCGCAACTATCGGCAATTTTTGGCGCGGCTCGAGCCGCAGAAAGAGTGAAAAATGTGGATCGTGAAATACTGGAAACCGCTTGCCATTGCCGCCCTACTGGCGGCGGTGATCGGCGGTGAATATTGGTACGGTGAGCAGCGCTACAGCGCGGGCTACCGTGCCGCCGAGACCAAGCTGAAGCAACAGAAAACCGAAGCACTGGCGAAGCAAACCGGTGCAGTATTGGAAAAAGAAAGGCAGGCGCAGGCGGAATTGGCCGCCGCGCAGGCCGAAGTGGAAAAGGAAAGAGAAAATGCAAAAATTGCTGTGGATAATCTGCGCGGCGAGCTTGAGCGCGTGCGCGCCTACGCCGCTGCCCGTAGTCGCTCCCTGCCCCAAACCGCCGGAACCGCCGGCACGGTTGATGAAGCCGCTGCCCGAGGCTGGCAGTTATTCGGCAACTGCGCAAAAAAATATGCAGGATTGGCAGAAATAGCCGACACCCAGCGCAACGACCTGGCCGAATGGCAGGCGTATGGGCGCGTGGTGGCCGACACGGCAGATAAGTAAACCCCGCCGCTTTGCGGCGGTTTTGTTTTGGGTGTGCGAAATGATTAAGCAAGAATTTGCCGGCGGTGCTGGCCGAAAACAAAGTGGATGCGCTGATTTCCGACCCGCCGTATGTGCTTGGCGCTTCCGGCGCGGGAATGGGTGCTGGGCGGAAATATTTGCAGGATATTAAAAACCATATTGATACGGGTTTTGATGTTAATTTACTGGATAATTTTGATAACTGGTTGGTGTTTTGCGCGAAAAGCCAAATTGTGGACATTATCAACCAGGCGAAAAACCAAGACCTGAATTGGATGTTGCTCACTTGGAACAAGAAAAATCCCACGCCACTCACCTGCGGCACCTATCTACCAGACACCGAGTACATGGTGCACGCCTACCGCCGCCACATTTGGGAGAGTAAAACCCGTTTTGTGGTGGGTAATGTGGAGAAAAACCCGTTTGACCATCCCACGGTAAAGCCGCTGTATGTGATGTATAAGGCTATTGCCAGCGCATCCGCGCCGGGCGATTTGGTGCTTGACCCGTTTATGGGCACAGGCAGCACGGGCGTAGCGGCTTTACAGCGCGGCCGGCACTTTATCGGCATCGAGCGCGAGCCGAAATACTTTGATATTGCCTGCCAGCGCATCGAGCACGCACTGGCGCAAGGGCAGTTGTTCTGATTTCAGGCTACCTGAAAAAAGGCTATCTGAATTTTCAGGTAGCCTTTGATTGTCACTGTATAAGAAAGTAGGATTTAAGAGAAGCTAATATTTAGACTTTTACCGAGCTTCGAGGCGGCTTTTTCCAAAAAGTCTATTTTAGTATTATGCCGCAGGTCGAATAAGCGGTCAATTTGCGGCATGTACACATCTAGCCTCCGTGCCATTTCCGCCTTGCGCACGCCTTGGCTGACCATCTCGTTGAGCAGCAGCACTTTGGCGGTTTCCAGCGCCGGCAGTGCTACAACAGGCTGCCCTTCGGTAGGCTCTGAAGGCATGGGCACAGCCCGGCGGTCTTCAAAATAGCCGTCCAGGGCACACAACAAGCCGTCCAATGCTTCAATGGCGGCAGTTTCTTCGTCTTCGCCAACCGCTGCCGCTTCAGGTATATCGGGGAAAGTAACCAAAAACGTGCCGTTGCTGTCGGGCGTGAGGATATAGGGATAGTTCAACATGGTTTTCCTTGTAAAAATCGGTTTGCGGTGCAGACAGCCCTTTCGGGCTGCCCTTTTTATTTCAATCCCAAATCTTTTTTGATTTTGTTCGTCAGGTCAGAACCCATCTCCCTACTGCCGTGAAACGGGAAAACCGACGTTTTGTCTCCAAGCCTGAGATTGTAATGGCTGCCGCGCTTTTGGCTTTTGAACTCCACGCCCCGCGCTTCGAGCCATCGTTTGAACTCACTGTATTTCATATAACCTCCTTTCCTATACAGTAAGGATATAATACAACAGAAATGTTGTATTTGCAAGCGAAAACGAAACATTTTTGTTGTGTTTTTGCGGATAGGCAACAGTGCAACAAGTTCTAAATTTTTAGTTTGGTTTTTTCTGATTGTTGGCGCGGTTTTGGGGTTGCTCTGTTTATTATTGCAATGTAGTCATGATAATATTTTGTTTTTAATATAAATCAAGAATCCCCGTGGGCGTGCCAATTCAAAAACCTGCTTGTTTTAAGCAGGTTTTTTTATTATGAATCGTCATTCCCGTAATTTTTCGTCATTCCCGCAACCCTTCGTCATTCCCGTGAAAACGGGAATCTAGAACCTCAAACTTTCAGATAATCTTTGAATATTGCCGCCGCCCAATGGTCTGGATTCCCGCCACTTTTCGTCATTCCCGTGAAAACGGGAATCTAGAACTTCTGAATTTTCAGACGACTTTTGAATATTGCCGCCGCCCCAAGGGCTAGATTCCCACTTTCGTGGGAATGACGAGTCTTTTATAACCTTCAAGGCTGCTGCTACCCAATGGTCTGGATTCCCGCCTGCGCGGGAATGACGGGGCGGGGCGATGCCGTCTGAAACTACGTCATTCCCACAACCCTTCGTCATTCCCGTGAAAACGGGAATCTAGAACTTCTGAATTTTCAGACGACTTTTGAATATTGCCGCTGCCCCAAGGGCTAGATTCCCACTTTCGTGGGAATAACGATTTGGAAATTACCCGAAACCCAAAAACAACTAAAACCTAACACACTGGATTCCCACCTTCGTGGGAATGACGGTGGGCAGATGCCGTCTGAAACTTCATCATTCCCGTAACTCTTCGTCATTCCCACAACCCTTCGTCATTCCCGCGAAAGCGGGAATCTAGAGCGTAGGGTTGAAGAAACCGTTTTATCCAATAAGTTTCCGTGCCGACAGGTCTGGATTCCCACTTTCGTGGGAATGACGAGTCTTTTATAACCTTTAAGGCTGCTGCTGCCCAATGGTCTGGATTCCCGCTTATGCGGGAATGACGGCAGAGGGTGGACGATGCCGTCTGAAGCCTGACAAGGCATTTGATGCCGTCTGAAACTTCGTCATTCCCGCAATTTTTCGTCATTCCCGCGAAAGCGGGAATCTAGAACTTCTGAATTTTCAGACAACTTTTGAATATTGCCGCTACCCCAAGGTCTGGATTCCCACTTTCGTGGGAATGACGGTGGGCGCGGATGCCGTCTGAAACTACGTCATTCCCACAACCCTTCGTCATTCCCGTGAAAACGGGAATCTAGAACCTCAAACTTTCAGATAATCTTTGAATATTTCCGCCGCCCCAAGGGCTAGATTCCCACTTTCGTGGGAATGACGATTTGAAAATTACCCGAAACCCAAAAACAACTGAAACCGAACACACTGGATTCCCGCCTGCGCGGGAATGACGGCAGAGGGTGGACGATGCCGTCTGAAGCCCGACAAGGCATTTAATGCCGTCTGAAACCCCGTCATTCCCACAACCCTTCGTCATTCCCGCGAAAGCGGGAATCTAGAACCTCAAACTTTCAGATAATCTTTGAATATTGCCGCTACCCCAAGGTCTGGATTCCCGCTTTCGCGGGAATGACGAGTCTTTTATAACCTTCAAGGCTGCCGCCGCCCAATGGTCTGGATTCCCACTTTCGTGGGAATGACGATTTGGAAATTACCCGAAACCCAAAAACAACTGAAACCGAACACACTGGATTCCCGCCTGCGCGGGAATGACGGAATTTTAGGTTTCTGTTTTTGTGGGAATGACGAATAAAGCGTGCCGGTTTATACTCGCCGCAACACGCGATTCAGACGACATCGCCCTCTTTTTTCATTGTCAGTGGGCGCAGGGTGGGCTTCAGCCCACCGTTTTTACCATTTTCACCGTTTTCCACCAATCCCGCCGTTTCCGCCTAAACCGATAAATGCAACCCCGCATCCGAAGGCATCGGGAAACCGGGGGTTGGAGCAGGCAGGAACGTCCGCCTGACGCGGTTTCCGAAATGGCGGGGGCGGTGGGAGTTGGTTGGGTTAATTGGGTGGTGGGATTGGTGGAAATAATTGGAGTGGTGGAAATGGTGAATTGGTGGGAGTGGTGGGCTGAAGCCCACCCTACAGCCCACCCTACGAT